>JANONL010000266.1:0-4774 GCA_031420815.1 Sphingomonadales bacterium
CTTCCGGCGCGGATGAACATGCAACTGGTCGAGCCTTTGCGCGAGTTGTTCAAAGACGAGGTCCGCGCATTGGGCCGCGAGCTTGGCCTCAAAGATGCCTTCGTCGGCCGCCACCCCTTCCCCGGCCCCGGCCTCGCCATCCGAATCCCCGGCGAAGTGACCAAGGAACGCTGCGACATATTGCGGTTGGCCGACGCGGTTTATCTGGACGAAATCCGGAGTGCGGGCCTGTACGACGAAATCTGGCAAGCCTTCGCCGTGTTGCTCCCCGTCCGCACCGTAGGCGTCATGGGCGACCACCGCACGTACGACAATGTCTGCGCGCTGCGTGCGGTGACAAGCACGGATGGTATGACAGCAGACATCTATCCGTTCGAGAGCGCGTTTTTGAGTAGGGTAAGCACGCGGATCATCAATGAGGTGAAGGGGATAAACCGGGTGGTGTATGATTATACTAGCAAGCCGCCGGGGACGATTGAGTGGGAGTGAGCTTGACCAAGTCCATTGGTCAAGCTAATCTCCCATCATGACCATCCATGTCAATATCGGCGAAGCCAAGACACGTTTTTCTGAACTCTGCGCGGCCGCGCTGCGCGGTGAAGAGGTGATTGTGCAAAATGCGGGCGTGCCGAAGTTGCGGCTCGTGCCGCTTCAGCAAGCAATGGATGTTGACCGGGTGGAACGCCGTAAGCGGGTTGATGCTATATTGGCGCGGATTGACGCATTGCCTTTGAACAAGGATATAGTCGATCCCTTGCAGTGGGATGAAAACGGCCTGCCGATATGATTGCAGTCGATACGTCGGCAATGATCGCTATCATTTTGAACGAGCCGGAGCGCGCCGCATTTTTGGCAATACTTGATAAGGCCCCCGTTATCTTGATGAGCTCAACGTCGCTGGTTGAAACGCGACTGGTTGCATGGTCTCGGGGACAGCAATCGCTCATCGACGAAGTCAATGCGTTGATCCTTGCCTATGGCATCGAAATCGCTCCGACCGGAGGGCCAGACGCAGATTGTGCGCATGAGGCTAACGTCACCTACGGCAAAGGCAGCGGCCATCCGGCGCAGCTAAATTTCGGCGACCTGTTCAGCTATGCGCTGGCAAAGTCACGCGATATCCCGCTGCTGTTCAAAGGCCAAGACTTCGCGCAAACCGATATAGGCTGTGCAAGCGTGGACAAACCCGAATGAACCAAATCCAAACCTCCATCTCCGGCGGGTGCCAGTGCGGCGCGGTGCGTTATCATGCTTCGGCGATGGTCGATAACGCGCATATCTGTCATTGCCGGATGTGCCAGAAGGCAGTGGGGAATGTGTTTGCGGCTTTGGTTGCAGCTCCGCGCGATGCGCTCATATGGACGCGCGGGGCGCCTGCGGTTTTCAAAAGTTCGGAACAAGTTGCACGCGGGTTTTGCGCGGATTGCGGAACCCCGCTTTTCTATGATTATCTGGAAGGTGAGCGGATCAATTTGACCATGGGTTCGCTTGATCATCCCGAACAATTTCCACCGCATGAGCAGTTCGGGATTGAAGCACGGGTTGAGTGGTTCGGTGGGCTTTCGACGCTCAACGATGCCGGAACGACCGAAGAAACTATGGCCGGGCCAGCGCCGAAAATTAAGGCGAGCAATCGTCAGCATCCCGATCACGACACCGATCATTGGCCGTCGTAAAACGATATGTTGCCGAGTCTAACCCCCAGCCAGATTAGCGAGATCATTGAGATGGCGCTTTCCGACCATGTCAGTTTCACAACAATATCGGCGCAGCACGGGGTGTCGCCCGACCAGATAAAGGCTATCATGCGCGCGCAACTTAAACCGGGTAGTTACAAAGCATGGCGCAAACGCGTGCGCGATTTTGGTAAACGGCGTGAGCATTATAAATGACGCGGGCCGCCTGGATCAAAATTCGCTATGGCAACGCGCGGTGATGCGATAGCGGTTCGCGCAACAGATAATCTTTAGGAGTGACTCATGACCAATATCCCCGAAACCGGACTGCAACTGGTATCTTTGCTTAAATCTTCGGGGGAACTCGAGGTGTCGCTTGCTCAGGTGCCAGTGCCCGAGCCTAAAGAGAATGAGGTGCTTGTTCGCATCGACGCAACGCCGATCAACCCGTCGGACCTTGGCCTGTTGTTCGGCCCCGCCGACATCGCAAATGCAAAATTATCCGGCACTCCCGACAATCCGGTTCTGACAGCGCAAATGCCCGAAGCCGTCATGCGTGCGATGGCGGCGCGGGTTGACCAGCCGATGCCGGTCGGTAACGAGGCTGGCGGCGTTGTTGTCGCGGCAGGTGCGTCGCCCGAGGCGCAGGCGCTGATCGGCAAGACGGTCGGCATAATCGGCGGTGCGATGTATGCGCAATATCGTTGCGTGCGGGTTAGCGACTGTATGGTTTTGGCCGAAGGCACGACTGCGGCAGAAGGCGCATCCTGCTTCGTCAATCCGCTCACCGCGCTTGCCATGACCGAAGTGATGAAACGCGAGAACCACACTGGCCTAATCCACACCGCAGCGGCTTCGAACCTCGGCCAGATGCTCGTGAAAATCTGCGTCAAGGACGGCATTCCGCTGGTCAACATCGTGCGAAGCGAAGCGCAAGCCGAATTGCTGCGTGGCATTGGCGCGACGCATATCTGCGATTCGAGCGCGCCTGATTTTATGGATAACCTGACTGCGGCGCTTGTCGAAACTGGCGCCACAATCGCGTTCGATGCGATTGGCGGCGGCAAGCTTGCCGGGCAGATTTTGACCTGTATCGAGGCGGCTGCGGTCAAGCGGATGAAGGAATATAGCCGCTATGGCTCCGACACGTTCAAGCAGGTTTATATCTACGGCGCGCTCGATACCGGGCCGACCACGCTTAACCGCAACTTCGGGTTTTCGTGGGCAGTAAACGGATTTTTGCTGACGCCGTTCCTGATGCAGATCGGTGCGGAAGGCGGCCAGAGGTTGCGCGCCCGAGTGGTCGCCGAATTGACGACGACCTTTGCAAGCCATTATACCCGCGAAGTGTCGCTGGCCGAAATGCTCCGGCCCGATGTTGCCGCCGCATACAACAAACGCGCCACCGGCGAGAAGTTTCTCGTCTGCCCCAACAAAGTGCCGGCATGACGGTTATTTTATACGGCATCCCCAACTGCGATACCGTCAAAAAAGCGCGGGTCTGGCTGGATGGAAAGGGCATCGCTTATACTTTCCATGACTACAAAAAGGCTGGAGCTGACGCAGACAAGATGGCCACGTGGTGCGACGCCACCGGGTGGGAGACCATTCTCAACCGCGCGGGCACGACCTTCAAGAAGTTACCCGACGCCAACAAGGCCGATTTGACGCAGGCCAAGGCAATCAAGCTCATGCTTGAGCAGCCGTCAATGATAAAGCGTCCCGTCGTTGAACATCCCGGAGGGTTGCTCGTTGGCTTCAAACTGCCCGAGTGGGACGCTACGTTCGGCTGAACCATGATGCATTTGCCCATCGTCCTGTTAGCCGCGATACTTGCTAGCTGTTCTGCCCCGAAAGGCCAAGCCATGCCGCAACCCCTCGAAGGTCAAGCTATCGTCATTGCTCATCGCGGCGCATCGGGCGAGCGACCCGAACACACCATCGCCGCCTACACGCTCGCGATTGAGCAGGGCGCGGACTATATCGAACCCGATCTGGTACTGACCAAAGACGGCGTGCTGGTCGCGCGGCACGAGAATGAGATTTCGGAAACGACCGATGTGGCAAGCAAGCCGGGGTTTGCGGACCGCAAGGCGACCAAGACCATCGATGGCCAGCAAGTGACCGGCTGGTTCACCGAGGATTTTATGCTGGCGGAACTTAAAACGCTGCGCACCAAAGAGCGGCTGCCGCAATTGCGCAAAGCGAATATGGCTTATGACGGGCAGTTTGAGGTGCCGACATTCGATGAGATATTGGAACTGGCCAAGGAGCAAGGTGCTAAGACCGGGCGACCAATCGGCATTTATCCAGAAACCAAGCACCCAAGCTATTTCGCTTCCATTGGCCTGCCGCATGAAGCGCCGCTGCTGGCGCTGCTGGAAAAGTACGGCCACACCGAAAAGACCGCACCGGTTTTCATTCAATCATTCGAAGTCGGCAATTTGCAGGTGCTGCGCGGCAAGACCAGATTGCGGCTCATCCAGCTGATGGACGAAAAGGGCAGTCCCGCCGACCGCCCCGATCTGACCTACCCTAATATGGCAACGCCGGGCGGCTTAAAGACCATTGCTGCATACGCCGATGGCATCGGTCCCAACAAATCGTTGGTTATCCCGCGCAATATGCTCGGCGTGTTGGACGAGCCGACCAGCCTCGTTGCTGACGCGCATACGGCAGGCCTCGCCGTCCATCCGTGGACCTTTCGCCGCGAAAATTACTTCCTGCCGCTGGGACAGAAATCGGGCATCAGCCCTTCTGCTCACGGCGATCTCACAAGCGAAATCCGGGCATTTTTGGCAGCCGGTGTAGACGGTGTTTTCACTGACAATCCGGCACAAGCCGTGGCGGCACGCAGCAGTAATCCGAACTAAGGTTGAGAACCCTGCATGTCCCAGTGGAAGACGTCTTCCAATGGCTTGCCAAAAACATGCGCGATGCGAAAGGCGACCGCTAGGCTTGGTGAATATTTACCCTGCTCTATCGCCGCTATCGTCTGACGGGTAACATCTACGCGGTCACCCAAGTCGCCTTGAGTCATTTCTCCTGCGAGAAAGCGAAGCGTTTTGATGTCGTTGGTGAAAGGAAGTAGTGCCATC
>JANONL010000267.1:0-9293 GCA_031420815.1 Sphingomonadales bacterium
TCTTCTTCCAGTGTCCGGCGGTCGTCGGCGGCCTGATGAAGTTCGCTCGCGTAAAAGCGGAAGCGGCCCCTGCCGCTGCCTTTTGCAGCATAAAGCGCAAGGTCGGCGTTACGGATCAGGTCTTCACTCGACAATCCGTCAAACGGGCTGATTGCAATGCCAATAGACGCGCCAATGATGCAGCGGCTACCCTCGACCGAATAAGGCTGCGACAGGCTCCTGATTATCTCGGTCGCCATGTCGCCCAAGGTTCCCCGGTCCTCGGTATCGGGCAGCATGACCTGAAATTCGTCACCGCCGAGCCGACCGATTTGTTCCCGATTGCCAACGACCTTGATCAGCCGTTCGGCCACTTGCTTCAGCAGTGCATCGCCTGCCGGGTGGCCGAGCGTATCGTTTACCTGTTTGAAGCGATCAAGGTCGATCAGCATCACCGCGCAAGGCCGTTCCTGTTGCTTGAACGCGGCAAGCGTCGTTTCCAGAATTTTGGATATCCGAAACCGGTTCAGGAGTCCGGTCAACGAATCATATTTCGCCAATCTTGAAGTATCTTCGTCGGTTCTACGCTGTGCCGTTATATCGACGCCGTTGCCCCGGTAGCCGGTAAAATTACCGTCCTGGTCGAATTGAGGTTGGCCCGATACCGCCCACCAACGTTCATCTTCCAATCCCGCTGCCCGCAACGGCAGTTCGTCGAATTTCGATTGTTTGACCAGAATAAACGGCAGCGTCCGTTGGCGGTCGGTTTGGCTTTCTACGGGGGTGAACAACGCCACAAACTTCGTGCCCAGCAGTTCGGAGGATTTTTTGCCCAACAATTCGGCAACCGATTCGGTCAAATACAACAGACATCCGTCGCGGTCGGTCGACCAGAACCAGCCCTGCCTCGTTTCCTCATAATTCTGCAGCAGCAGAAGCGCTTCATCAGTCCTTTTGCTGGGCAAACTGGCGGTGTTTTGCGACTGAATGCGCGAACTCAGCTTATTGAAAAAACTGCGCGAACTACCGGACGCCGGGGCAATGCCCTCGCCTGTCTCCGGTATGAAACTGTCCGTTTCCATTCGCTGTTTCTCTTGTCCGGTCTTTTAAAGCCTGACATCCCTACAATGCGCCGGTTGCAGAATAGTAAATGGCAGCGAAAGATATTACGGCCCAAAACGCAATTTCGGCATTGGTTAACGGGAGTCGGGACGGTTAGCGCGTTGCGGCTGCTCCACCGACGTCCAGCGATTGATTCCGAAGACCTAAGCTGGCCGCTTTAACTGTTGTTCCAAAAGCCGAAAAATATGCTACCGCTGGCACTATGGCCAGTGCAGCCCCACGCGAGAGGCGTCGCTATAGTCCTGAAAAGCGGCGCGAACTTATCTTGGACCACACCGCCGACATTGTCGCGCGCGAGGGTGTGGCGACGCTCAGTATCGAGCAGATTGGTCGTGAAGCGGGAATCAGCAAATCACTGGTCTACGCCTATTTTCCCAATCTGACCGAGCTGCTGCGCGAGTTGTTCAAGCGGGAGATGAAACGACTGCGCAAGTTGCAGGCAGCCGCCGCCGCAAATGCCGATACGTTTGAGGAACTGGTGCGCTGTGTTACGCACGAATATCTCAAATATTTCGATGAACGCGGCTTGATTATCGAACGCTTGCAGGCCGAGCCAAGCGTTTCCGAAATGCACGACCCGACCGAATATGGACGCGACGCAGCGGTAGAATATCTGACTGATATCGTCATTGCGCATTTCGACTTACCGCGCGAAATCGCGCGCGCGGCAACCGATATCTCCTTTGGCCTGCCCGCCTCTGCCGGTTCCTATCTCCACCGCCACAACCTTGATATCAAGACGCTGGAAGATCTGACCGTCACGATGATAATCGGCGCAGTCATGAACCTGAAAAGCAAATATGGCGGGAAGCAGCGGCCACTCAAACGCGCGGTGGCCGACACAAACTGAAGTTGCATTGGAGAGATTGTGTGACCGCCGTCGATGACGAGGCATTGGAGATTGAGGTCGATTATAGTCGTCCAGTCGTCGCTATGGGCCCGATTTTGTTCTTTTGACCGTAAGATCAGTTGTAACAAAAATGGTGGGCTCCTAATTGGAGGTCACCATTTTTTGGAGTTTCGATGAAAACGCTTTTGCTTTGTTCGGCCGCTGTTTTTTCCGCAGCACAATCGGTTCCTGCGTTTGCCGAGGCCGGTGATACCCCCTTAATTATCGTGACCGGAAAAGGCCTTGAGCAAACTTCGGGCAATCCGGCTTATGGTTCGGTCGAGATTGATAGCGACAGGCTAACAACCGACGCATCGGGCCGGATCGAAAATATCCTCGGCGATGTAGCAGGCTTTCAGCAATTTCGTCGTTCGGATAGCCGGTCATCCAATCCTTCTGCCCAAGGCGCGACCTTACGCGCACTGGGTGGCAATGCGTCAAGTCGCACGCTCGTTCTACTGGACGGTGTACCGCAAGCCGACCCTTTTTTCGGCTACATTCCGTTTAGCGCGATTACCCCCGAACGCCTGTCATCCGTGCGGATTACCCGGGGGGGCGGCAATGGTGCCTTTGGCGCAGGTGCGGTCGCAGGCACGATTGAACTTAACAGCGCAACCCGAGATGACCTTCCCCGCTTTGCGGCCTCGGCATTATATGGCAGCAACGATGCAACCGAACTTGCCGCTGGCTTAGCAGCCGATCTGGGCGGTGGCTTCGTTAGCGTATCGGGCCGCTGGGATCGCGGCGAAGGATTTTACACCACGCCGCGTGCATCGCGCCTGCCAACCGATGTCCGGGCCGGGTATGAAAGTTGGTCAACCGGTTTGCGCGCAGTGGCGCCGCTGTCACCGACATTAGAACTGCAGATGCGCGGGCTGGTATTTCGCGATGACCGGACATTAAGATTTGCCGGAGCGGACAGCAGCTCGGATGGACAGGATGCAAGTATGCGTCTGGTCTCGCGCGGGCGCTGGCAGGTCGATGCACTCGCCTACCTCCAGGCGCGCAACTTCACCAACGTCGTAATCAGCGCGACATCGTTGCGCAAAACACTCGATCAACGCAACACGCCTTCAACCGGAATTGGCGGCAAGATAGAATTGCGCCCGCCGGTGGGCGGCAACCACCAATTGCGCATCGGTGCCGATATGAGACTTGCCGACGGGCAGCTTTTCGAAGACGCGTATAGCGCAGTCAGTGGCTTGGTGACCGCACGCCGCAATGCCGGCGGGCGAACCAGTACGCTTGGCGCATTTCTCGAAGATGACTGGATGATCGGTAAGCTCGTCGTGACAGGTGGCGTGCGCGCTGACCGGTGGACCATTACCGACGGATTCTTTGTCGAGCGTGCAGCGAATGGAACGGCGACCCGCGACCAGAAATTTGCCAGCCGCGACGGTTGGCAATCCAGTGCCCGGGTCGGCGCGATTGTCAATGCAAGCGAAGCGCTGTCGTTTCGCAGCGCCGCCTATACAGGCTTCCGGTTACCCACGCTCAATGAGCTGTACCGCCCCTTCACCGTGTTTCCTGTCGTCACGCGCGCGAACGAGGCGTTGAAACTGGAACATCTAAAAGGGGTAGAGGCCGGGTTCGATCTGCATCCAGCCGCAGGAGTTCATTTTGGCTTCACAGCGTTTTACAACAGACTGAACAACGCCATTGCAAACGTGACGATCGGCACCAATTTGCGCCAACGCAACAATGTCGATGCAATCGTCGCAAAAGGCATCGAACTAACAGGCAATGCACGTCTGGGCGATTTTGCGCTTTCCGGCTCTTATGCTTACAGCCAGAGCACGGTTCGGGCATCCGGCGTGGCGGCAGCACTTAACGGCCTGACGCCAGCGCAAAGCCCGCGCCACGCAGCAAACGCAACGATCCGCTGGGAACAAGGCTCTGGCCCGATACTGTCGGCGACTGTCCGCTATATCGGCGCGCAATTCGAGGATGATTTGCAGGTCAACAGGTTACCCGGTGCGCTCACCGTCGACGGGTTTGCCCAAATTCTCGTATTCAACGGGCTGTCACTGGTCGGCAGGGTCGAGAATATTTTCGATGAAGCGGTAGTGACGCGTCAGGTGGGATCGTCGATCGATCTTGGTGCACCACGGACCTTCTGGATAGGACTTCGGTTCACCGGAAAATGACAGAAACGGTGTGAATCAGCAGGAGCGTCAGATGATCATTATCTTATTTATCAACGCAGCGGCTACGCGTTCGGTACTGTCAATGCTCCCGCCCCGCGCGCCAAAGGGTCTGTGTCAGTGGCTCGACCAGATAGGATAGAGCGGTCCGTTTTCTGAGCGGTATCATAATCTCTGCCGGTAATCCCGCGCGCAGTCCGGTATCGCTGCGGACTTCACGAATTTTGGCTATTTCAGCTGGCGGGACGATGACCTCAATCTTGAAATAGCGCTCACCTGTACGCTGGTCTTCAAAACCGTCAGCAGACACCTTCGATATCTTGCCTTTCAATATCGGCAAGTTTCGTTGCTGAAGCGCCGAAAAGCGGACTTGCGTTTCCATACCGACATAGTCACCCTAGTCGGGCTCGTTGGTAACACCCCAGACGTTCGTACTATCCAATCGGGAACCAGCATCACGACAATCTCTCTGGCCACCATCCGCAACTCAAGGACGGCGACGGCAACCGCCTGTCCGAGACTGGATGGCACCGGATTAGCCAACGTGGCCCGGATAGGAGTTTATCCGTTACAAAAATCTGCCCAGTCGGCCATCAACGCCTTGCGCTTTTCCAGCAAATTGGTGCGGCGATAGCGGTAGAAATCCCGCTTTGCTGTCTGGTGAGAATGCGCGAAGTTGCCTGCTTTTATTTTCAGCTCAGCCCCTGGAACAACAGAAAATCACATGGCTGCATCGACTGGTCAATTATTGATCAGAAGGGACTATATTATTAGCGACAGCTGACTGGATCTATCAGTCGTCCACTACGCGACAATGATACTATTATCGCTTTTTGGTCCGATTGCCGCCATCATTCAGAAATGTAGTTATTGCATTGTTGGTTGCCGCAGGGTTTTCCATTGACGTCCAGTGCTCAGTACCTTGCTGCCGAACAATCCTGATCCCGGGTGCATACACATCGAGTTGCATCAGGAAATCTTGTACAAAAGTTTTGTCATCATCGCCCCAGATAAGAAGCGACGGAACCCTGATTTTTTTGCGGAAGGCAGGCCAGTGATAGCCTGGCCCTGCATTCGCAAGATCGGGTATGTTGGCACGATACCAGTTCATCCCGCCATTGATGGCACGGGGGTCTTCCAAGGATTTCCGGAACAGCTCACCCTCTTCCGCACTCAGGCCGCCACGTGAGATCAGCCCGCCGTAGGATTGCAGCCAGATTTTCGCAGGGATATTCCGCTGCCGTATATCGTCCAGCGTCACCGACCGGAACAGCTGCATATATTGTGAGCGCTTTTGCTGCTCCTCATTAACCCGGACCAGATCGAGGAAGAGATTATAAGGGGGGGCGCTCAGCCCGATCACTGCGTTCAGTCGCTTGGGATAGGCCTGCGCATAAGCAAAAGCGAGCGCTGCGCCCCAATCATGCCCAATCAGCGTGAAGCGCTTCTTGCCGTTCAAATGCCGCGCCAGTGCATCGATTTGCGCTGCCAGCCGCTTGATACGATAGGCTTCGATATTCTCCGGTTTTGCGGACAACCCCGCCCCAAGCCCGTCAACAGCGACAACACGGTACTCTGTCTTCAGCGCTTCCATCTGGTCGAACCAGCTGTACCAAAATGACGGAAAACCGTGGTAAAGTATGACCAGCGGCCCCTCGCCTGCCTCGACATAATGCAGCCGGTCGTCGCCCGTGCCAAAATAGCCTTCTGTATAGGCAATGTCGCCAGACTTGATATTATTGGCATGGACGGCCGCCGGATCTGCCGCCAGCGGTTGTGCCAGTGCAGGCATGGGTGCCAACACAAACATTAGAAATGAAAGAATACGAACTATCATGTCGCCCTTGTTATTCACTATTGAATTAATCGTCAATAAAAGCTATCGGAACTGCTAACGGAGAGGTTAGGCATAATGGCTATGAAGGCAAAAGCCTTTTCGATATTTACAGCATTGGCATTGCTTGCCGGGTGCTCGGCAAAGTCGGGCCTGTCCGATGCCGATAAGCAGCGCGCCGAAAATTTGTATGATGCCAACTGTGCAGCTTGCCATGACGCTGGCGTCAGTGGTGCACCAACCCGCGCAGCGTTGGAAACGCGCACCCCCGCCGCTATATTCGCCGCGCTCGAAACTGGCCTGATGCGTGAGCAGGGCAAATCGATCTCCGCTGACGAACGTAAGCTTGTTTCTGAATATTTGGGTGCAAAAACCGGTAAGGTCGCAGGTCAGATGTGCAAGGGCGATCTCGCACTTGACGGCAAGCCGCTCTGGAACCGCTGGGGTAATGGCATCGACAACCGCCGTTACCAGCCTGCTTCGGTCGCGGGCCTGACGCCGGACAATGTCGGCAACCTCGAACTCAAATGGGCTTTTGCTTTCCCAAACGCTGCGCGTGCGCGCTCGCAACCAGTGGTTACCGAACGGGCAATTTTCATCGGCAGTCAGGATGGCCGCGTCTACGCGCTGGGGACGCAAAGCGGTTGCGTCTGGTGGACGTTTGATGCCGATAGCGAAGTCCGCAGCGCGCCGACCCTGGGCGAAGATGGCAATCTCTATTTCGGTGATTTCAACGCCAATGTTTACGCGGTCAACGCGCAGAGCGGAGAACTGGTCTGGAAGAAATCGGTCAAAGATCATCCGGCGGGCACGATTACGGGGTCGCTGACGCTACACGGTGATCGCTTATACGTGCCGATGTCGTCAGCCGAGGTCGTCAGCGCGATGAACGGCGATTATGGCTGCTGCACTTTCCGTGGCGGCATAACCGCGCTCGATGCCAAAGACGGCAAATCGCTCTGGCGGATGCACACTACTGACGTACCCAAGGAAACAGGCAAGAATAAAAACGGTGCGAGCAACTTCGGCCCTTCGGGCGTACCGGTCTGGTCTTCGCCCACGGTCGATGCGAAACGCGGACTGCTCTATATCGGCACGGGCGAAAATTATTCGTCGCCCGCCAACGAAAATAGCGATTCGATCATCGCGCTCGAGCTTGGCACTGGAAAGGTGCGCTGGGTGCAGCAGATGATCAAAGGCGACGCGTGGAACGCTTCGTGCGGGCGGCAGGCGCATAACAACAATATCAACTGCCCCAAAGAGGACGGCCCCGACCTTGACTTCGGCGCGCCGCCGATACTGGTTAAGATGGCGGATCGCGACGTCATCCTTGCCGGACAGAAATCGGGCATGATTTATGCGCTCGATCCCGACAAAGGCGGCAAGCTGCTATGGCAGCAGCGTGCGGGAATGGGCGGCTTCAACGGCGGCATTCATTGGGGCATGGCGACCAATGGTCAGACGCTGTTCGCGGGAATTGCTGATACCCCAGGCAACAAAGGTGCGGTCGGCCCACCGCGTCAGGGCATGCACAGCTTCGACGTCGCTACTGGCAAACCGCTTTGGAGCAAGATCGAGCCCTATGTCTGCAAGGAAGAAAAACATGAATGCCGCACGGCTATATCAGCAGGCGTCACGCTCACCGACGGCGTGATTTTTGCCGGTGCACTGAACGGCATATTGCGGGCTTATTCCACAAAAGACGGCAGCATATTGTGGACCACAGACACGCGGCGCGATTGGCCCACCGTAAATGGCGTCAAGGGCTATGGCGGCGCAATCGACTCTGCGGGACCGGTGATCGCGGGTGGGCTGCTGATCGTCAATTCCGGTTATGACAAATTCGGGCAAATCCCGGGCAATGTGCTGCTGGTCTTTGGCCCCAAGAAAGATGGAGAGCGCAAATGAAGCGGATGATAATTGCGGCGGTGCTGACGGTGATATCCGCACCGCTTGCCGCGCAAGGTACCGGGGTCGCACAGCCAATGGAAGGCCGCCCGCATCTCGGGTTGCATCATGCCGCAATTACCGTGTCAGACATCGACGCGACGGTCGCATTTTATGCCAAGGCCGTGCCTTATAAGGTGGTAAAGCGATACCGCGTTAAAGGCTCGGCGTTTCCCAAAGCGCTGCTGTCGGCGAAACACAAAAGCGTCGATATCGCACTGGTTCAAATGCCCACCGGCTTCATCCAGCTGATGGATTTCGAACCCGGCAAGGCTGCTGCGCCTTATGCTCACCCGATCCATCATGCTGGCTATTCGCACATCTGCTTCCAGTCTTCGTCCAAAGACCCGGCTATCTTGCGCTTCATGGCGGCGGGGCTGGAGATCATCTCGCGGTTCGGCAAACCCGACGGCGTCGATATTGGCGGCTATGGCGTGCGCTATGCCTATGGCCGCGACCCCGATGGCACCATGATCGAAAATGAATCGCTTGACGCGCCCAAGCGGACTGAAGCGTCATGGATAACTCACATTGCGAATGTTGTGCATGACCGCGACAGTATGCAGCTATTTTACGAGAAGCTTCTGGCTCATAAAGCACACCGTTCCACCGAGCAGGAAAACCGCCCCCGTCTGGACGATGTTGCCAATATCGACAATCTGGCCATCAAGGGTAGCTGGTTTAACGTCGGCAATATGGACATTGAGGTGTGGGAATATGTGCGCCCGAAAACACCAGCGCCCGCTGGCAAAAGAAAGCTGGACGAGATTGGTTATAACGCTTTTGCGCTGGAAGTCACCGATCTCAACGTAGAGCACGCGCGGCTTAAAAAGCTGGGCGTTGAACTGGCAGGGTCTGCAATCAAGATTGGTGGCTGGAAAGTGCAATACGTCTATGATCCGGAAGGCAATTTGTTCGCGGTTCAGCAGAATGTCGGAGCGGGGAAAGAAGTGTCCGTCAACCAATTCGCTTCTCAGCGCTGAACCTTCCGCTTTACGTCTGTTCCAAAACGGCAAAAATATTCTACCGCCAAAGCCATGGCCGGGCATAGCGCCGCAACAAACTCAGACAAAAGCGAGACGCCGCTATAGCCCTGAAAAGCGGCGGGAATTGATTCTCGACCAGGCGGCCGAAATTATAGCGCGCGATGGTATTGCAATGGTTAGCATCGAACAGATCGGGGGTGAAGCTGGTGTCAGCAAGTCGCTCGTCTACGCCTATTTCCCCAATCTGACAGAGCTGCTGCGTGCATTATACCAGCGCGAGATGCGGCAGTTACGCAAACGCCAATCGCAAGCCGCAGAAAATGTTGATTCGGTTGAGTAGCTCGTCCGGTCCATCACCCATGCCTATTTAGGGTATATCGACGAACGCGGCT
>JANONL010000268.1:0-4410 GCA_031420815.1 Sphingomonadales bacterium
GGCTCGAACCGATCAACGCTCGGCTGCCGGTCTTTCCCTTTGCTATCGCTACAGCGTTGGCGGCCAGCTCGCATTCCCCAACACCACCGGGACCCGGTTCCGAGCAGGCCAACTGACCCTTTGATCCGTACAGCGTAACGCCACCAAAGTTTCCCATCGCGATCATCTTTTGCGTGCCTCGATCACCTGCGAGCTCTTCCCGGCATCCGCCTGGCGTAACTTTCGGCGCGCTTGCCGAAGAGGTTTGCTCTGAAGAAGCTTTAGCCGCCGTTGGCTCGGCAGGCCCGACCGCAGCCGGAGCGGTGGCGCTTTCGGATGGGTTTTGCTCTGACGGCGCGGAGGGGGAACATGCGGCTGCGCCGACAAAGGCTACCGCAATGACGGCTTTAGCGAAAATCCGGGTCATTGTGCGGCCTTCTTCTGCTCAATGTTACGGTGACACCTTACGTAACCCCAAAATGCCATTGCCGAATTTAGGGGTTAAGTAAAGTGTCACCGTAATGCAATTTAGGGGTTAAGTAAAGTGTCACCGTAATGACGAATTTAGGGGTTAAGTAAAGTGTCACCGTAATGCGCACCGTAATGCGTAATGATAAAGTGTCACCGTAATGACTCATCTCAGTAGCGTTGCGCAGCCAAAGCGCTTGGTCAGTTCCATCGCCATGAATGATACGCAGCGCTGTCTCGGCACTCGTGTAATGGGCAAAGCGAAGATCAGGGGTGACCCGCGCAGCCATGTCTTCTGTGTAACCAAAAAACGCGGCGCTCAAGATCTCTTCGGTGCTGTCGTTGGGAATTGCCATTGGAGGAGACTACGTTGATCTTGGTCAAGTCGCTACCCTATTGGCGCAAATTCCGGCCAAGTTGCAACTTCTCCGGCCCAAGCGCTTTGTTCACGTCATTTTAATCACACGAGGAGCGAGACAGCCAGCTCTATTGAGTAGAGGAATTCCCGGGGGCACAATACCAATTAGACGTCCGCTTTCGAAAAATGCCTTTCGACCACTGAACGACAGCTATTGTTATCGGTCTTTGCTACGAAACCAACAAGGATGCGTCTTCAAATCTGCCCGTTTGCCACTAGTTTCCCCAACAGGGCGTTGACGCGCGTTTGCCATCCCGGACCGCTGCCCCGCAGATGCTCCACGGTATTGGCGTCGAGCCGGATTTTTACCTCTACCTTTGGAGCCGCCAACTTGGGACGTCCGCGCCGGGATGGCTTCATTCCGGCCAGAAACGCCGCATCGAGCGGCGGATTATCGTCGTGAATCTTTGGGTCAAACTTTTCCATGGTAGAACCTCGTTTCATGTTTCTCCGCCGGGCGCAGGCTGATGATACGAACAGCGTCATCATCAGAGCCCTGCGTGAAGACCATCACATAAAGGCGGGCATCGATCAGCCCGAGGGCGACGAAGCGGGCTTCTCCATAATCGAACCGGTCGTCTTCGCGCTCAAGCGCCGTATCCCAGTTAAAGCCGGTTGCCGCCTGCAATGAGACGCCGTGCTTGGCCCGATTTATGTCGTTTTTGGCCAGAACGAACTCGACTCTCACGTGATTTATGTACACCCATTAAATGGCAGGTGCAAGCGTGAATGGATGTCAGCTCTAAAGAAACTCAAAATCCATCCAAACGACCCCAATCTTGTCGAAAGCAGCCGAATTTCAAACTGAACCACTACCAAAATTGCGTTTTAAGCCATCGTGATCTGACGGTAAATTGCGGCGTATAGAAACAGGAATAGAAGCGAGAGGACCGTCTGCAAGATTGCACCGATAATCTCCGTAAGTACTGCGGCGACAGCGGCGGGCAGAAGCAGCATGATGACCACATTCGATATCAGGCTGATTACGAAAAATGTAATCACCGAAACAATAGCCACGATCAGCAGAAAACCAAAAATCCTCAGGCTGTTGCCCCGTGTCAGTTCCCATGACCTCTGCATGGCAATCAACGGATTGCGTTGATTTTCGGCGCCAATCACGGGTTCGACCAATATGAATTTCACGGCCAGGTAAACACCCGGAATAATAAGAAAGAGAACGCCGATCGCCACGGCAAAGGTAATCATTATGCGTGCCAGCAATAACGCTGGCGACAGCGTCATCGCTTGCCGCAAAGCATCGCCAACGGTTGGCTTTTTCGGGTCGAGAAGCAGGATATTGAATGACAACGCACCAATGATCCCGACGACCAGCAGCAAGGTAAACCAGTACCAGTTAACCGTAAGCCAGTTTTGTATCATCTGCATCGTCTGTTCGGGCGTCGGGTCCAGAACAGTCGCGATGGGGGTTAGCAAAAACGGCATTGCCAAGGCCGGAAGCAAGAAAAACACCCCCGCCAACGCAAGCGCAATTTCCCGATTTGATTTCATTAAAGCGATTGCGTCATTCCAGATTGCGCTAAAGTCCAGCTGGCGTGTTGCCATAAATTATCTCCCTGATTGTGCGCGGATACGGGGTGTGGGCGACACTGGCAAGCGGCGTTGAATCTGCTAAGCGGCATAGCTATGAATCTGCACGATAGCATCGATTGGGAAGTTGCCGACACGCAAGTCGCTTACCCGGACGCGGTTGCCCGCATGGAAACGGTGCAGGCCGCCATCCGCGAAGATGGCGCGCGTGAGCTGATCTGGCTGCTCGAACATCCGCCGCTTTATACCGGCGGGACCAGCGCCGACCCGGCCGAACTGTTGAGCGAGCAATTTCCGGTTTATGCCACCGGACGCGGCGGTCGCTACACCTATCACGGCCCTGGTCAGCGTGTCGGTTATGTCATGCTCGACCTCGCCAAACGCGGCAAAGATGTGCGTTGCTACGTCCATGCGCTGGAAGGCTGGGTAATCGACGCGCTCGCGCGGTTTGGTGTCGAGGCGCGGCGGGCTGAGGGCCGGATCGGCATATGGTGCGATACACCGGGCGGCCAGGAAGCAAAAATCGGCGCAATCGGCGTGCGTATCCGCCGCTGGGTCACTTGCCACGGCTTCGCGGTCAACGTTGCACCCGACCTGTCGCATTTCGGCGGCATCGTTCCGTGCGGCATCGCCGAATATCCGGTCACAAGCCTTGCCGACCTCGGCATCGGCGTAACGCTCCACGATTTCGACGAAGCGTTGGCAGCGACTCTGCCCGACTTCCTGAACGCGCTTGCTAAAGCGGGCGGAGATTGTAGCATTGCGCAATGAATTCTGCACCCAAAGGACCAATATGCGCCCGTTTCTAACCATATCCGCTCTCATTTTGTCTTCGTTGGTGCTCAGTGCCTGCGGTGGCAGCAAAGAAGACAATCAGGTCACACAAACCCGGATGGACGATATCGATAGCCTTGAAGGCACGATCAGCGACGACATGATAAACACCGACGAGTCGACCGATGAAGCGCCGCTGGATGCGGCTCCGGCGGCAGATGCCCAGCCAAAAACCAAGAAAAAGGGCACCGACGAGGATGAAGACAAGGTGGACGAGCAGCCTGCTCCCAAAACGGATGACAAAGCCGCGACCGAATGATCCTTAACCAGCCGCTGACGCTGCCCTGCGGCGCAATATTGCCCAACCGCATCGCCAAGGCAGCGATGACCGAAGGCCTCGCCGACATTTACGGTCGGCCAACGCCCGAACTGGACCGGCTGTACGGTATCTGGTCCGACGGCAGGGCGGGTTTGCAGATTTCCGGCAATATCGTCATCGACGCCGATCATCTCGAACGTCCCGGCAACGTCATCATCGACAGCGCGCCCGACGAAGAAATGGCGGTAGCGCTCAAGCGCTGGACGGCGGCGGCAACGCGCCATGGCAACCACTTCTGGGCGCAGATCAGCCATGCCGGACGGCAAACAATGAAGGCGGTGAACCCGCACCCAAAGGCACCGTCCGCCGTCAAGCTCGGCCTGCCCGGCGGACAATTCGGCATGCCCGTCGCACTCGACGAAGCTGAAATATTCAACCTGATTGGTCGTTTCGGCCAGGCGGCGCGCGTCGCGCAAGACACGGGCTTCACCGGCGTTCAAATCCACGCCGCGCACGGCTATTTGATATCGCAGTTTTTAAGCCCACGGTCGAACCAGCGCACCGACCAATGGGGCGGCAGCCTTGAAAACCGTGCGCGCTTCCTGCTCTATGCCGTAAACTCGGCGCGTCAGATTGTCGGGCAGAATTTCCCGATTTCGGTAAAGCTCAACAGCGCCGATTTCCAGCGCGGCGGCTTTGCCTTTGAAGACAGTTTGCAAGTCGCGCGCTGGCTGCAAGACGGCGGCGTCGATCTCATCGAAATCTCCGGCGGTACCTATGAGCAACCAAAATTGCTCGGCATCGAAGGGCTGGAGGCCGAGGAGCCGCAAGCGGTTGCCGAAACCACATTGGCACGCGAAGCCTATTTCATCGATTTTGCCAAGGCAATGAAGGACGAGCTGTC
>JANONL010000269.1:0-1906 GCA_031420815.1 Sphingomonadales bacterium
CGGCGAAGGCGAACGCGACGAAGCACCGATGCTGTTTATCGGCGAAAAGGTCGGCGCGGCAATCGGCACAGGCCCAAAGATCGACATTGCGCTCGACCCGCTTGAAGGCACAACGATTACCGCCAAAGCCGGTCCGAATGCACTCGCCGTGCTGGCCGTGGCCGAAGAGGGCAATCTGCTAAACGCACCCGACGTTTATATGGACAAGATAGCAGTCGGCCCCGGTTACTCGGCCAACATCGTCAATCTCGACAAAAGCGTTCTGGAAAATGTCAGCGCGGTTGCCAAGGAAAAGGGCGTTGCGCCCGGCGACCTGATCATTTGCGTGCTTGACCGCCCCCGCCATGAGAAACTGATTGCCGAGTTGCGCGCGATTGGCTGTGGCATCATGCTGATCCCCGACGGCGATGTGGCAGGCGTCATCGCAACCACCGACCCCGATACCACCGTTGACATTTATATGGGCAGCGGCGGCGCGCCCGAAGGCGTATTGGCTGCGGCTGCGTTGCGCTGCATCGGCGGCCAGTTCAAGGGGCGGCTGCTGTTCCGTAACGACGACGAACGCAATCGTGCACGCAAATGGGGCATCAAGGATCTCGACAAGATCTATGATCTTGAAGAGCTGGCCAAGGGCGATTGCATTTTTGCGGCGACCGGCGTTACCGACGGTTCGCTGCTCGCGGGCGTAAAAACGCTGCGCGATGGTCGTGTCACGACCGAAACCGTGGTAATGCGTGCCTCATCGGGCACCGTGCGACGGGTGAAAAGCGAACACCGGCCCAGCTAGAATGCGAATTATGTGAGGCTGAATCTATTGTGTTCCCCGGCGAAAGCCGGGGTCCAGCCCAGATAAAGACTCTTCGCTCGGGCTGGACCCCAGCCTACACTGGGGAACACGACAACCCACTAGTATATCCCGAGCGCCAGACCAGCTGCCAACGCCGCGCCCAGATCGCGCGCCGCGTCCAGCTCAGGCTCGCCGATGATTTTTGGCGCAAGAATGGCCTTAGGCGTTTGCGCGTGGGTGCAGACGATCATGCTGTCGGCGATCTTTTTCAACCGCCAGCCGGTGGCGATACGTTCGGTTTGTCTGACTGCGTTGCTGCCGTCCGAACCTGCACATACGATTAGCGCATAGGGCCTGCCTTCGATCTGCCCCAGACACGGATAATAGAGCCGGTCGAAAAACGCCTTCATCACCCCGCTGATTGCCGCCAGATTTTCCGGAAACACGAAAAGATAGCCGTCAGCGGCCAGCATATCATCTGTCCCCACCGCGTCGGCATGACGCAAGCTAACCTCGACCTCCTGCGCCCCCGCCCTCGCGGCAAACGCCAGCGCCTTCGACCCGCCGGTCATACTGTGCCAGACAATCAATAGTGTTTTCATGGGCAGCCGCTTTTCATAGGCCGCTTGCTAGCACCTGCACGCCCGCATAGGGAAGGTGGATGTCATCGGTCCTCAACATCACCCAGTCGGTCCTCGGCCAAGCGTGGCAATGGCGGCAGGGCAATGTCGATGCACGCGACCCCGGGTTCCAACCCGACGATCTGGTCACGCAATTGCTGATGGCGCGCGGCGTTGCGCGCGACGATGTCGAGCGCCACCGCGACCCGACGATCCGCGCCTTCATGCCCGACCCGTCGATCTTCCGCGACATGGACCGGGGCGCAGAGCGGATTGCCGATGCGGTGGAGGCGGGTGAGGCGGTTACCGTTTACGGCGATTATGACGTCGACGGTGCGACCAGCGCCGCCTTGCTCATCCGCCTGCTGCGCGATCTTGGGCTGACCGCTGGCCATTATATCCCCGACCGGCTGATGGAGGGTTACGGCCCGTCAGGCGAGGCTTTGGTCAAAATCGGCACCGCTGGCAGCAGCCTGATTATCACCGTCGATTGCGGCGC
>JANONL010000270.1:0-1784 GCA_031420815.1 Sphingomonadales bacterium
GGGCAATTTTGCGCGGGCGGTGTCAAGATTGCCGTCAGGCCATCACCGACTGGATGACGGGGCGGTCATTCGCGTCGGTAATCGCGATTGGCAGATTATGACCGGCGGTGGCCATACGCCCGAGCACGCCTGCATGGTCGACCATCAAAACGGCGTGATTATCGCTGGCGACCAGATATTGCCGCGCATCACATCGAACGTATCGATCATGGATAGCGAACCCGACGCCAATCCTTTGGCCGAATGGCTGGCGTCGATTGCCAAGTTCCGCGCTGCGCTGCCCGAAGATATGCTGGTGCTACCCGCGCACGGCTATCCCTTCAAAGGCATCCACGCCCGGCTCGACCGGCTGGCCGAAGGGCATCACGAGCAGCTCGACCGGTTGGAAGCGGCGCTCAGGACCAAAGAAATGCGGGGCGTCGATACCTTCGGCTTGCTGTTCGGACGCCCGATCGACGACAGTATTTACGGCCTCGCCACCGGCGAAGCGATGGCGCATTTGCGATATCTCGAACGTGCGGGCCGCGCGACTGTTGAGACACGCGACGGCGTGGGCTGGTATAGTTCAAAATAATATAGCAAGCTGACGCGATGATTAGACCTTGGACCGCCAACTATCTCCACCCGTCGCAATGGGACCAGCATTTCGCGCCATTGGCGCTGCACGATATGTTTTTCCAGTCGGCGGAACGGATGGGCAAGGCTGCTTTGGCCGATTTCCTGGGCCGTAAGTACAGCTATATCGACATGGCCAACGCCGTCCGCCGTGTGGCCAAGGGTTTGCAGGATAAGGGGATAGGCAAGGGCGACCATATCGGGCTGTTCCTGCCCAATGTGCCACATTATATCGCCGCTTATTACGGCGCGCTGGCGGCGGGTGCGACGGTGGTCAATTTCTCGCCGCTCTATTCGGTGGATGAACTGGCGCATCAGGTCGCCGATAGCGGGACGACGATATTGTTCACGGTTTCGGCAGCGGCGTTGCTTCCCACCGCGATTAAGGTGCTCGATCAATCCACCCTCAAGGAACTGGTGGTCGGCAGCGTTGCCGAAGCATTGCCGAAAGCGAAGAGCTGGGCCTACCGTCTGTTCAAGCGCAAGGAAATCGCAGCCATCCCCGCCGATAGCCGGATTATGACTTACGCCGATCTTCTCGCCAACAAAGGCGATTATTCCGTGCAGCCTTGCGACCCGGAAAAGGACATCGCGCAGCTACAATATACCGGGGGCACCACCGGCACGCCCAAGGGTGCGATGCTCAGTCATCAGAATATCACCGCCAATGCGCGGCAGATCAACTGCATCGACCCGGATTCGCGTTCCAATAAACCCGACCAGCCAATCGATGACCGCATATTAGGCGTGCTGCCGTTCTTCCATGTCTTCGCCAATGCGACCGTGCTCAACCGTACGATCAACAATGGGGGTGAAATCGTCATGCTGCCGCGGTTCGAGGCAAAGGCGGCGTTGGCCGCGATCAACCGGACGCACGTGACCTCGCTGCCGGGGGTTCCGACGATGTATCAGGCGCTGCTCGACTGCCCCGAGATTGCCAGAACCAACTTTACCTCGCTGCGCGCCTGTATCTCCGGTGGTGCGCCTTTGCCCGCCGAACTGAAGTCGCGGTTCGAAAAGGTGAGCGGCGCGGTGGTGATCGAGGGCTATGGCCTGACCGAAAGCTCCGGCGTGGTGTCGTGCAACCCCTATGCCGGGCTGAACAAATTGGGCAGCATCGGCCAGCCCATACCCGGCACCGATGTGAAGTTGCTCGACAAGGAAGACCC
>JANONL010000271.1:0-4058 GCA_031420815.1 Sphingomonadales bacterium
TTACGTGCTTTCCGCCAATTCCACCAACTGATCCGCGCACGCGCCCCAACCGGTCGGTATGTGTCAAGAGGGCGGGTGAGCGAGACGCCGGAAATGCCGAATCTCGGGCATCTGGCGCATGAGCAAGACCCGGCTCAGGCGGCCAAGATTATAACGGAATTTGCCAGGGCTAAGACAAATGCTTAGGGTTTGCTGCAATCAATTCGCCCCTCCTCTTCAGGGGAGGGGCAGCGAGACTTGGCATCTTTGATGCTTAGTCGCAGCGGGGTGGGGACTCTCGGTCCATGCGCAAGGCTGACAAGCCCCACCCCAACCCCTCCCCTGAAGGGGAGGGGCTTAAGATGGCCAAGCGAAGGAAAGACATTACGGAAGCTGGCGCATTCGACAATCGAGGCTGGATCGAGATCGTCTTCGTCGGCATGGTCGCGCTGGGCCTAGGTTTCTGGCAACTCTGGTCAATCAACCGCGAGATCACCAAGGACAAGGAAAAGGCGGCTGCGAAGTATGTGAATTCGGAGAGAGACTAAAATTGGTATATTGTCTCCCAAACTGCATACATTCAGCAATGGCATAACCGTATGTTGTCTATGCCAATGAAGCTAAACCATTAAATTCGATTGCCCTTGGAGAGGTTGCACCGTTCACATAGGAGTTGCAAGTTACGACTTGTGTTGCTGCCCCCACGTGAAAAGGGGATGATATGGTCAAAGCAAAGTCTCTCTTTCGATGAGCATTCGACACATTTTCCCTCGTCTCTACGCCAGATATCCCTTTGAACTGCGCGTGGAATTGCTTCACGCCGATTTTGTTTTGGCACGCTGTCGGTTTTTGTTGTGATCGTGATTGAATCAACAAGAATTGGCGGCAACTCCACACTTTTTTCAGCTTCAACTGCTGGTAATGGACACCTGTCCGCCATCGCTCGTATATAGTTAATTGTATCATTAAGTTCGCGATCAGTTCGGATCACAATCTTTAGCGCTGGCTTTCCTTTTTCAAGCCCAGAAGATGCATAAGTTCCGCTGTGTCGCCCTGCTTCCTCGGGAAATTCTAGCGCAATCTCTGGCACTGTCTCTCCATCATTGGGATACGGCACCCAAACGAATGAGGCAGCTTCGCGGTTAGGCTGATCTATCTGCAAAACAACGCCAACTCCTTTGACGTCCCACGCCTCGACTTTCAGCGTAACACGGCATGGGGTTCCAAATTCTTCAATCAAGCGCTCGCTTGCAGATATGAAATCAATCAATCAATTATTCCTCAACTGTTATGAAAAACAAAAGCCGCCAGCCTAAGCTGACGGCCATATCCCCACCGAGATAATTGGTATTAAGTCACCGAAAGGTTAAGGTGTCCGAACAATTACCGGTAGTCGGTATTCTGTTGTTCGGGCTGTTTGCTTAAGTAGTCAAGTTTAATTAATTTCGAAGGCACGAAATTAAATACAAACACCAATCACGCCGCCAAATCCAATTCGGTGACGATCCTGTCCTATTCTATCTGGACCTCATCCTCCGATGTCCGCGCTATGACGCCGGTCTGGATCGGCAGGTTAGTCGCAGCGGAGAGAGGGCCGGACGGTGAGGTTCTGCGCAAACTCCCCTTTCTCAACTTCGCCTAAGCGCCTGCGGCGCTAAAGCTGCGTATCTCTCCGCTGAAAGAGAGAGAGGATTGCCGCTCGCGCCATTCCGCTTGCAATGTAGGATTTGAGCTGCCAGCCTATAACTTGAAATTGTCAAACGCTCCCTTCGACAGGCTCAGGACAGGCAGTGGCTGTGTGGGCATGCGATCAGCCAAGTGCAAAACGACTGCATTGCGGGTCACCCGAACGCCGATTGAGGTGAGACCTTAATGTGACTTTCCAGCAATTCCGACAGAGCAAGGCTGCGGTTACGGTGCTGCATGTCACCGGGTTAAGGTGATGGTGTGGATGGCGCTTTATTTGGTAATTGATTTGCAGTGACCGACGCCACGCTAACGTCGTTGGGTTGAACTTCACTGAACTTTGGTAAACGGGCTTTACCGCTCAATCGAGCGGAATGTACGCCGCGATGTCGCGCGACCGCAGATATAGCGCGTCGTCATTGGCAACGCTGTTGGTCATTGCATAAAAGGCCCGCGCCTTGTCGGCGGTCATTCCTATTTCGCGGTAATAAGCGACATATTCCTGATGGACCGGGTCGCTCTCGGCGAAGTCATCGGCCTCCATTCTGTCCTCGTCGCGCCAGCTATGGACGGCGAACTCGGCTCCCGGTGCGGCGTGTCGTTTTGCGCCGGCCAGAAACAGCTCGACACCGCCCGAGCGTACCGAGCCACCATCAGGAACGTTGGTGGTGATACCGGCACGGCGAACCATTCGGGCCAGCGTCAGATTTGCCTCATCATCGCCGGTGCCAGGGCAATCAATCATGTCGATCTGGCGCAGTCCGGGAAAGGCGCGGAGCATCGCGCGGAATTGGTCTGGGGTTTCGCTCTCGATGCTGCCGTTCAACTCGGCGCGGTCGGGTGAAATGATGTTGAATGGCCCAAAGCTTGCGAGAGCCGATGCAGTTTCAGCGACTTTTGGCGCTTCTGTTTCGGCGACCCAGTCATAAACGGCGGTCTCGACCTCGACGCCGTCAACGGCGTGTCCGCCCGTTGGCGCAAGGGTGAATGCACCAACGGCGAGCATGCGAAAAATGACGACGAGCTTCATTCGCGTGCATTGCGGGCGAGCCGCTTGCCAATTGGTGATCGCACAAGGTTAAAACAAATTTAGCAATGTTTTACGGCAGAAATAGCTGCTGGACTCTAGTGAACATGGCAGCCATAAGCCGGAAGAACAAAAAGAGGACAAAGCGCGTGGTAGCGATTGTATCGACAGTAGCTTATCTGGGGTTGGAGGCGCGCGCCATCGAGGTGCAATGTCAGGTAGCGCCCGGCATGGTGGGTTTCACCATCGTCGGTCTGCCCGATAAGGCTGTCGGCGAAAGCCGGGAACGGGTGCGCGCGGCGATCTCGGCTCTCGGGCTTTCATTGCCGCCGAAACGGATCATAATCAACCTGTCGCCCGCCGACTTGCCGAAGGAAGGTTCGCATTATGACCTGCCGATTGCGCTCGCGTTGCTCGGGGCAATGGGGTTGGCCGATGTTGAGGCGCTGGCACAATATGTGGTCGTTGGCGAGCTGGGGCTCGATGGCCGCGTTGCCGCGTCACCCGGCGTCTTGCTTGCCGCGCTCCACGCCTCATCGCGCAATCTGGGATTGATTTGCCCGGCAGTGCAAGGTGCAGAGGCTGCTTGGGCGGGGCAGATCGAGGTTGTGGCTGCACCGGACCTGTTGTCGTTGCTCAACCATTTGAAGGGGCAGGCGATATTGCGGGCACCCGAGCCCGGTGTTGCTGATCCTCCGGCGATGGGGCCGGACCTGAAACAGGTAAAGGGACAAGAGACCGCCAAGCGTGCGCTGGAGATTGCGGCGGCTGGCGGCCATAATCTAAGCATGGTCGGGCCACCGGGGGCAGGCAAGTCGTTGCTGGCGTCTTGCATGCCGGGGATATTGCCCGAATTGACGCCGGGCGAGGCGCTAGAGGTATCGATGATCGCATCGGTTGCCGGAACATTGGAGGGCGGGCGGCTGGTCCGCACCCGTCCTTTCCGCAGTCCGCATCATAGCGCGTCGATGCCCGCGCTTGTCGGTGGCGGTTTGCGCGTTCGGCCCGGCGAGGTCAGTCTGGCGCATCTGGGCGTGCTGTTCCTCGACGAGCTCCCTGAATTTCAGCGCGGCGTCCTGGACAGCCTTCGCCAGCCGCTTGAAACCGGCGTGGTTAGCGTCGCGCGCGCCAATAGTCATGTGACCTTTCCGGCAAATGTCCAGCTTGTGGCCGCGATGAACCCGTGTCGCTGCGGCCATTTGGGCGACGCCGCTTTGGCCTGTTCACGCGCGCCGCGTTGTGCCGCCGATTATCAGGCGAAGATTTCGGGGCCGTTGCTGGACCGCATCGACCTCCATGTCGAAGTCCAGGCGGTCAGCGCTGCCGACCTGGTCCTGCCGCCGCCCGCCGAAGGATCGGCCGAGGT
>JANONL010000272.1:0-1959 GCA_031420815.1 Sphingomonadales bacterium
TATTGGTCGCCTGTGGCAAATTGCCACCGCCATAAGCTGCTTCGCCACCGTTGCTGCGCGCCTCGCGCGAATAATCCGGTGCCGTGTATTTGGCCGATGCGTGCTGACGGGTCGGTGTGATGTCGGCATATGGTGCGGGCACATATGATGCCGCCAACCGTGCCTCAGCTTCGGCCTGCAAACGGGCGGCGGCAAATTCGTGCTCATATTGTTTCTGCAACTGGATTGGATCCAGCACGGGCGAAGTATCGGGTGCCCAGGCACGCGGTTTCGGCCCTGGAAAAGGTTCGCGACCGGCATGACCACGGAAGAATGCCGAAAGCCGCCCGGCACTGCCCTTCCAGCTGTAAAAACGGTGCGCGCCGATCGTACCGACGAAATTTAGGCTGGGTGCCCAATAGGGATAGACGTAAGTCGCATGGTAATGCGTTGCCATTCCCGCAGGTGCGTACACATAGCCCGCCAATGCCTGTGCGGCCACCCGTTGCGCACGTAACCATGCTGTGTGCGCCGGGATGCGAGCCATAGAACCGTCGCAGCTATAGCTGAACTGACAACCGGTGCGGCGCTCCGAACCCTGATAGATTACTCCGCAAACCGTGTTCGGATAGGTCGGATGGCGCATGCGGTTGAGGATGACCTGTGCCACCGCTCGTTGCCCGGCGTCGGGTTCATTGGCTGCTTCATAGTAAATCGCGTCGGTCAGGCATTTGAGTGCGCGGGAATGATCGACAGTCCCGGCCTTCATTACGAAAGGGCGTGCTGATCCCAAAACATCGGGCGCCGTCGACCCTGCTTGGGGCAGCTCGCCCGCAAGTCCTTCTATACTTTCGTGGCCGGCGGCCGTGTTGTCGACCCCAGCGGGTGCAACAGCATAATCTGTGTCGAGGAAATAAAAGGCTGAACCCGGAAAATTTTCCGCGGGATATTCGGCGTCCCACGCCATTGCCCGCGACTTGGTTTCGTTACTCTTGCCGATACCGAACGGCGCGATCTGAGCAACCGATGGCACCAAAGCAAGCAATGCAAACGCGATCACCACCAATACTATCTCACGCCCACCGATTAACCGGCGACGTGCCGGGCGAACCTTGGATCGCCTCCGCCGTGGTATCGCTTCGTTGATGGGCTCGTGGATCATTGGGCGCTTTTCAAAACCGGTAATGAGCAGAGCACATACACAAAGAACGCCGGTGCCGCGCCACCGATATTTGGCCTGTACCAGCATGGGACGGCGTCGTCCCAAGTCGTTAATTTTTGTAAATATGACAGTATTATGAACTGCTTAATAACGTCCCGGTCATCGCCGCAGCAAGCGAAACGGCGCGTGAAACCTTGCCCATACGGCCGAGCCTTAATATCGTGCGGCCTGCCCCGGTAAAGCCTCTGCCGCTGCGCGCTTGCGCCATCATCACGGCAAAATCCGAACCGCGCAGCATATCCGGGGAGTACCGCAAGCGTTCGACCAGCTTTTTCCGCGCAGCCGCGCCTAAACCCTCGTCGCCGAACAGCGCATCAATCTGATCAAAATCGGGTAACTCGGTTGCCGAATCAAACAGGCTTGGCCACCCGGCCAAACAACGCTCATGATCGAACCATGCGATTACCGCAGCCATGGCTTGTTCTGCCGCAAATTTCTGGCTGACCTGGCTTGGCGAACGCCTGTAGAGCAGCAGCCTGTCAGGCAGATTTGCAATCGCCGTTTGGCGTGATGCGCGCAGCCAAAGGTCATAGTCTTCGGCATGGCGAAATGCCGCTCGGTATCCGCCCAGCTTGCGGATCAACGCGGTCCGCATCATCACCGAAGGGTGGCATAATGGCGGACCATTTTTCAGATGAGCCTGTGCCGCGTCAGGTGTCAGCGGGTAGTTGTCGGTGGCACCGATAATGCGGCCGTTTTCGTCGAGATCGTGAGTGTTGCTGCCCAATATGCCGATTTCCGGGTGCGCAGCGAGATAG
>JANONL010000273.1:0-8614 GCA_031420815.1 Sphingomonadales bacterium
GGCGGATTTGCCGTTATGGCAACATCTCGGCTTAGAAGACGAGCCTACGCCGTTGGTGACAGCCTTCACGATTTCGCTGGGGCAAGCAGCGGTGATGGAGGCCGATGCGGCGAAGGCAGCAACCAAGGGCTACGGACTGCTCAAACTGAAACTCACAGGCGAAGGTGACCGCGCACGTGTCCAAGCGGTAAAGGCGGGTGCGCCGGATGCGCGATTGATCGTCGATGCCAATGAAAGCTGGGGCGGGTTGGATATTGTTGCTGAAGCAGCGGCTATGGCAGAACTTGACGTTGAGATGATCGAGCAGCCCCTACCCGCCGGGCAGGACGCAATGTTGGCGGGCATGAAGTCACCGCTGCCGCTTCTTGCCGACGAAAGCTGCCACAGTGCTGCCGATGTTGCCGCCCTCGCGCCCTATTATGACGGCGTAAATATTAAACTCGACAAGGCGGGCGGGCTGACCGAAGCAATCAAAATCGCTGATGCAGCAGACGCGGCGGGACTAAAAGTCATGGTTGGTTGCATGCTGTCCACGACGCTTGGCGTTGCGCCGGCATTTGTATTGGCGCAGCGCGCGAATTGGGTGGATCTGGACGGCCCCGCATTGCTGGCCGAAGACCGCAAAAACGGATTCAGGTTTGCGGGCGGGATGATCATCCCGCCCGCATGAACCTTCACAGCGCTACTTCGGCGACTTTGTCCTTATAGTCTTCCTTCGGGTCGATACCGATCAGCATTTTGATACCGGCAACGATGCTCGATGCATCGATCCAGATTTCCGCATTCTCTGCATCAAGCTTAATCAAAGCGATTTTGGGATCGTCCTTGCCGTCATACCAGACTGCAACAAAGCGGTTCCATAACCGGTCGATGGTAGTGCGATCCTGCGTCGTCGTGAGCGTTCCATGCACCGTAGCCCAGACATCGTGGCCTTTTGACGCGAAATGCGCCATCGCCCGGTCACCGCTTTTGATCTGCTGATAAAGCCCGCCATCGGTCGAGGTGAAAAACCAGATCGGGCCATGATAACTGTCGCCGTCCTGACCTTCATCATCGAGCTGCGCCGTCATCGGACGGGCGTGGCCGTCTTCGCCGTCGGCCAAGCCGAGGAACATCGTTCTGTCCGACTTGAGGGCTTTCCAGAATTTTTCTTTAATCTCGGTCTCGTTCGTCATCGCTTGTCTCCTTTGGGGGTGACAAGCAAACGAGCAATACGCGGTGGTGTTCCGAATTATCTGGGCTTCCGACGCGCAGCTTTAGAACGCATCCAAAACTTCGATGTCCGGCGCCGCCGCCAGACAAGGTGCCAGCTTTGGCCCTGCTGCAATAAAATGGTCCGTCTTGTGGTGTGCGTCCACGGCAGCCTGATCGGTGTAGCGTTCAAGCACCTTATAGACTTGTGGATTGGTTCTGGACCTGCTCAGCGAATAAAATTCGTTGCCCGGTTCGTTGGCGTTCACTGCCGCTGACAATTCGGCAAACGCCGCTTCAAATTCGGCATTTTTGCCCTCTGCAACGGTCAACGTCGCGATCACACCAATTGCAGACATTAGGTACTCCCCTCGAATATTCAGAAAATCTCGAACAATCCAGCCGCACCCATGCCGCCGCCGACGCACATCGTGACGACGCCGTATTTTGCGCCGCGGCGTTTGCCTTCGATCAGCGCGTGGCCGGTGCAGCGTGCGCCGGTCATGCCGTAAGGGTGGCCGACCGAGATCGAGCCGCCGTTGACGTTGAGGAGTTCATTGGGAATCCCGAGTTTGTCGCGGCAATAGATTACCTGCACGGCGAACGCCTCGTTCAGTTCCCAGATGCCGATATCGTCGATTTTCAAACCAAAGCGTCCGAGCAGTTTGGGGATGGCGAAAACGGGGCCGATACCCATTTCATCGGGTTCGGTGCCAGCCACTGCCATGCCGACATAACGACCAAGCGGGTTCAGGCCCTTTTTCTCGGCAACCTTCGCCTCCATCAGGATCGAAGCCGATGAGCCATCGGACAATTGGCTGGCATTGCCTGCGGTGATTGTCATGTCAGGACCAAGCACGGGTTGTAGTGCTTGCAGCCCGGCCAATTGCGTATCGGCGCGGTTGCCTTCGTCCTTGGCGATGGTCACCTCTTTCTGGGTAACCTCTTTGGTTTCCTTGTTCGTCACATTCATGGTTGTGGTGACGGGCACGATCTCTGCATCGAAATAACCCGCGGCTTGCGCGGCTGCGGTACGCTGCTGCGATTGCAGCGCATATTCGTCCATCGCATCGCGGCCAATGCCATAACGCTTTGCGACGACTTCGGCGGTTTGCAGCATGGGCATATAAATATTGGAATGCATCGCCATCAGTTCACGGTCAGGAGAAACCCGCATTTCGGGGGTTTGTACCAAGCTGATCGATTCCTGACCACCGGCGGCCATCACATCGACATTATCGACAATGATCTGCTTTGCGGCGGTTGCAATCGACATCAGACCTGACGAGCATTGACGGTCCATCGTCATGCCCGACGTGGTGATTGGCAGACCGGCACGCAGTGCGACCTGACGCGCCAAGTTACCCGCCTGCGTGCCTTGCTGAAGCGCGGAGCCCCACAAGACGTCATCGACTTCTGCGCCGTCTATCCCGGCGCGCTCGACAGCTGCCTTGAGTGAGTAGCTACCGAGTGTTGGGCCGGATGTTGCGTTAAACCCGCCGCGATAGGCTTTGCCGATGGCGGTACGGGCGGTTGAAACGATGACTGCATCACGCATGGGAGTGGCTCCTTAAATTTATTTATACGAAAAACTGGCTGATCCATTCGGCGGTCAAGGCGGGCTTGTCCTCGTCTTCGATCTCGACGGTAAATTCCAGCGTCTGCTGCCATTGGCCGGGGCGTTTTTCGACAAGCTCCAACAGCTTGAAATGCCCACGCACGCGCTTGCCAGACCGGACGGGTGAGAGGAACCGTGTTTTGTTGCCACCGTAATTGACCCCCATTTTGACGCCTTCGACCTTGGGACAATTCGACTTTGCGCTCATCACCGGGAACAGCGACAGCGTTAGAAATCCATGGGCGATGGTGCCGCCGAACGGCGTCATTTTTGCCATTTCTTCGTTGATATGGATGAATTGGTGGTCGCCGGTTGCATCGGCGAATTTGTTGATCATTTCCTGATCGACCAATATCCATTCCGAAGTGCCGATATTCTCGCCTACTTTGGTTGCCAGTTCGGCGGGGCTAATTGCTACCATAAGGAATCCTCTCGCTGGTCTGATTTTGGCCTACCGTGCCGTGTTCGGGCGCGCAATACAAGCCCTGCGCGTTTGCCGCTACGGCATGCTTATCGCGGCAAATCGGGTGCGCGGCGATTCAGCTTTTGCCCCGCACCTTTGCCATGCTGGCGGGCGGTGCATAAGGCATGACCAACGTGCCGTCAGGTGCCGCAGTATAAGTCGTTTGTGTCGGATATGCCATCTCGATTTTTTCGCGCCGCAGCAAATCCAATATACCCAATCCGATACTGTGCCGCTTTCCGAACACTTCGGTATAATCGGGACTGTCCACATCGAACGTGAGCTGGATATCGAGCGAACTGGCAGCAAAGCTGGCAAAACCGGCGCGCACGAACCGAGCGCCGTTTTCTTCCACAACAGCTTCCAGCATGCTCGGCAGCCGAGCAATTTTTTCGGTCGGAGTGTTATATACCAGCGTCAAAGTGTACGTGGTCCGGCGAAAGGTCAGCACCGTGAAGTTGGTGATTTCCATTTCCAGCAGCTTGCTGTTTGAAATTACCTTTGTTTCCCCCGATAACGCACGCAGCCGTGTGCTCTTCATCCCGATCTTTTCAACGGTTGCTGTGGTGGTGTCGTAACTGATGACGTCGCCCCTGCGAAACGGCTTGTCGAAAATGATAGAAATGGCAGCGAAAAGGTCGGAGAATATTCCCTGCGCAGCAAGGCCTATGGCGATGCCGCCAACCCCCAGACCGGCAACAAGCCCCGTTATGTTCACGCCGAGGTTGTCGAGAATAACAATCGCGGCAATCGCGAATAGCCCGAAACTGACCAGCAAACGGATAAGCACCATCGCACTTGCCAGCGTTTCATGCTCGGTATCGCCGTCGCTGGCGCGACGCTCGATCAGGCTCAATATGATTTCCCGCAACCAGACCGCCACTTGCATCACAAAGGATATGGTGAACAGCACTTCGATTGTCCGCGCCAGCGGGGTCGGCGCATTGGCAAATCCGTTGACCAGTTCCAGCGCAACCATCACCCGGAAAAACTTGCTGGTCCGTGCCAGTGTCCGTGCGACGATGGATTTCATTGCAGAGCGATGTTCACTCTCGCGCGCGATACGGGCGGCGACACGGCGGAGCCAGCTGAGCGCGAAAAACAGCAACACCGCAGCTGCCACAGCGATCGTCAGTTCAAGCAGATTGCCCTGCACCCATTCGACCAGCAGGTTCCAGTAACGCTCTAGTCGCGGTGCCATGCCTTCTGCGATTTCGGGAACGATTTGAGCGGTTGGGGAAGCGGTGTTTGCAGACATCGGGGGCTTCTAGTCTGCCTGTTTCAGCCTTGCAACCTACGTCGCGTTTTCCGCCTGTACCATCCGCACGCTTTTGATCGGTCGCCACGCGGCCTCCTTGCGCCGCCTCGCAAGATAAGTGTCGAAACCGATCTGCAGCGCAGTGAACATGAAGAAAAAGGCCTGAAACGCGATGCCGACAAACAGTGAGCCGACGAGATAAATGATCTGTGAATTTTGCAGCGCGTTGGCCAATGGCGCGATCCATGTTTCATCGGGCTTGTCCCGCTTGCGGTACACACGCTGAATTGCCTCCATCCGCCACACGCCGCCGATTTGAATGATCAGCCAGATAATCAGGCCCGGGAAACCCTGCTCACCCAGCATCTCGAAATAGCTCGAATGGAAGGCCCGGCCTTCGTCAACGATTTCCCTGACCGCCGGCGCGTCGATCGGCAACGGCCCGACCGCGTTGTCTTTTCGTGCCATGTCATACCGGATGCGGTTTTGGCGGTAGACCTCGAACCCGCCACCCATTGGATGTTCTTTAACATATTCCCACGTCCACGCCCAAACCGCCAGTCGGGTGGAAGCAGATTCGTCGGCCTTATAATTCTTGATGGTATCGGTGCGCTGGGTGAAACTCGACGGCAGGAACGGAACGGCTGCCACGGCGATGATGGCTGCTGCTCCGAGGTAGAGCATCCGGTAACGAGCATGGCGCAACAACAATATGCCGAGCACCGCAATGCAGATCACGCCGGTGCGCGCTTGCGTGCCGACCGGGATGAGCAAGCAGGCGAGAATCAGGGCGGCGGAATAAATGCGTACTTTCCAGTCGGGTTTGAAAATGGTGCCGTGCTTGGCCAGCCAAAGGATTAGCGGGATGATGGTGATCGCAACGCACGAAATGATGCTTCCTTCGAACAGCCCGCTATTGTCGTCGATCAGGATGACCAGCGAACCATAGCCGCCGCCGCCGCCCAATGTTTTAATTCCGCCCGTCACGATCAAAGCCGAGGCGCACAGCACCATCGTTAGCGCCAGCGCTTCGATCCGCAACCTCGTACGCAGCGTTAGCGGCAGGAAGGCGGCGAACACCAATGCCTTCCAAACCCAGCCCCATTTTTCGAGCGCGGCGACAGGTTCGGCGGCAACCGCTGTTGTGTATCCGCAATAAGCAAGCAGTACTAATAGCAGCACCCAACGCGGCGACACGCGCACATCTTTTTTGTCGTCGCCGACCATAAATCCAAGAAATGCCAGCACAAACAACATCAGTGAGAGCGGAATTGAATTCAGCAGAAAGTAGCTGAGCCGTTGCGGCGAAACGATGTCGACATAGGCATAAACAAGTGTGAACAAAAATGGCCGTTTGAAAGCCAGCAGCATGATGGCTGCAATATAACCGACGAAGATCAAGTCACGCATCGGGCGTGTTCTTGCGATGGGGTAGAGGCCGTTTTGCGGCAAAACCTTCGGGTTTGGTATCGGGCACGGGCAGATCTTCCTGATCCAGATCGGGTCGATTGGACAAAATCCAGAATGCCAGTGCGAGCAGGGCGTGGCTGAGCAATATCGAAAAATTGTCGATCATCTGCCGTGTGTGACCCTATCCCCCGCGAAGGTGCGGTCACCACTCTATAGGCGGGACCGGTTGACGTCACGTTAATCCTTTTTTGCCATAGATTCGGCCCATGTCGCGTATTCTTCATGTCCTCGATCACAGCTTGCCACTGCATAGCGGCTATACCTTTCGCACCCGCGCTATCATGAATGCGCAGGCCGTCGCTGGTTGGGAAATTGCCGGAATTACCGGTGTCAGGCAATATCAGCATGGTCAGGTGATGAGCGCCACCAGCGAAAACGTTGAAGGCCTGACATTCCACCGCACGATGGCCGGGGCTTCGGGTCCAAGTCCACTACGCGAATGGCGCGAGGTTTCCGCGCTGGCCGATGCGATTGTCGCGCTGCACGCCCAATGGCCGTTCGACCTGTTGCACGCGCACTCGCCTGCTTTGAACGGTTTGGCGGCTCACCGCGCAGCGCAACGGTTGGGCTTGCCACTGGTTTACGAAATCCGCGCCTTTTGGGAAGACGCGGCGGTCGGCAACGGCACCGGCACAGAAGGTTCGGCCAAATACCGGCTTACCCGCGCGCTGGAAAACCATGTGGTGCGCCATGCTGATGCGGTTGCGGTTATCTGCGAAGGTTTGCGCTGTGACCTGATCGAACGCGGCGTCTCGCCCGCCAAGATTATCGTATCGCCCAACGGCGTCGACCTCGAGCTTTTCGGGTCGCCGCCGCCTGCCGATTCCGCTTTGGCTGCTGAACTGGGCCTGACGGGCCAGACAGTCATTGGCTATATCGGAAGCTTTTACGACTATGAAGGCCTCGACGACCTGATCGCCGCCATGCCGATGCTACACAGCGATGCCCATTTGCTGATGGTTGGCGGCGGGCCGATGGAGCACGCCTTGCGCGCGCAGTCCGATGCTTCGCCTGCCGCTAGCCGTATCCACTTCGTTGGCCGCGTCCCGCATGCAGAAGTTGAGCGTTACTACAGTCTTGTCGATGTCCTGGCTTATCCGCGCAAACGGATGCGGCTGACCGATCTTGTCACGCCGCTGAAACCACTGGAGGCAATGGCGCAAGGGCGGCTGGTCGCGGCATCCGACGTTGGCGGGCACAAGGAACTGATCCGCGACGGTGATACCGGAACGCTGTTTCGCGCCGACGATCCAGCAGGCATTGCCGTAGCACTCGACCGGCTGTTCGCAGATCGGCAGGACTGGGACGTCCGCCGCGCCCGGGCGCGTGCCTTCGTCGAGGCCGAACGCAGCTGGCAGAAGAATATTTATCGTTACGAACCTGTTTACCATTTGCTGTTAGGCCGGAAAAATATGGCCAAAGCTGCATGACAGCAGCCTAACCGGCAGGACGCAATAATGGACGTAAGTTTGAAACAAAACCGGCAAATGCGCAGCTTATCGATTGCGATGGGCGCTAGCATCATTGCCGCTGCAGCGACAATGTTTGTCCCTGTGAATGTGCTGGAATCGATCACCGGTGCGACCGGCCTTTCTGAAATCGTCGGGGCTGCCGCCGCTCCGCTCGGTGACAAGGCGCGCGCTTTGATCGCTTTCGGCGCAGGCGCGCTGACACTCGCGGCGATGACCGTAATGTTGCTGCGCAAAGACGCAGGCCTGATTAATGATGACGTCGAAGTGGTTGCGGCAGCAGGTTTCGCACCGCTGCCCGGCATAGTCGAAGACGACGATGACGGTGCCGGTGACGGTGACGGTGAGCCGTTGTCGTTGATGGAGCGTCTCTTTAGGTTACGCTTGCCCGCACTCAGCCTGCCCAAAATGCCATGGGTAAAGGGCGAGAACGACATTACCGAACTCGGCGACCTGTTAAAACTGCGCAATGGCGATATTCATCCCGACGCGCCACCGCGCCGTCCGCTATCGGCCACGCAGGATTTGCCGGTGCTCGATCTGGCCGAAATGCAAATCGAAGGTTTTGCCGAAAAGCAACCGGAAGCGCCGGTCGAGGTCGATGCGGTTGTATTGCCGTCGGCGGCTTATGAACCATCGGCGCCTGTTGAGCACGCGGCCAGCGATTTCCAGCCTTCGCTGGCGGAAATGGTGGCGCAGCTCGAATCGGCGGTGAACCAGCGCCAGCAGCAGCTCGCCGCGCTGGAAATCGTCGCTGCACAACTTGCGGCAGAAAAGCCCGCAGAAGATGTTGCCGTGCCGCTGGAAATGCAGGTGCCCGACGTCGTTGCCAACGTTGAAACTTTGCCCGAACCCGCCCGTGCCGAGCGCCCGCCGCTGGAGGCTGTGCCGACCAGCCCGGAAAAGCAGGACGATATGGATGCAGCACTCGCGGCTGCACTCGCCACGCTCCACAGGATGAATGGCACCGACCGGTAAGCACCGGCTTTAGCCGAAAATTACCAAAGTTTCGATCACGAGTGTGATGTCGCTATCACATTCCTGCCGCGTTACGACGGCGATATCGGCGATCAGCCACCCGGGGATCGAAAATTGATATCCGGGTATTATGTCAGTCAAGTATCTGGAACATTGATCTGAATCCT
>JANONL010000274.1:0-5495 GCA_031420815.1 Sphingomonadales bacterium
GTCAACACATCGACTGACGACCCTTATTTCCTTGAACTATATGGCCAGATTTTGCTTGAGTCGGGGCAACCGGCAGATGCGGTCGAGCCGTTACGCAAAGCTGTCAAGCTGACTGGAAACCAGCCTTTGATTGCCGCAATCTTTGGCCATGCGCTGATCGCGACCGAGGACAGGAACAATCTGGCAGAAGCCACAAAGGTTCTTAAAGCGGCAGTGACCAAAGACAATCAGAACCCGTTTGCCTGGTATCAATTGGGCGTCGTCTACGAACAGCAAGGCGACAGGCCGCGGGCAGCACTGGCCAGCGCCGAGCGTTATCTGATGGAAGGTGCGCCGCAATTTGCCCTGCCCAACGCGCAAGAGGCGATGGCGGGCTTGCCCGAATATTCACCCGACTGGATCCGTGCACAGGACATCAATCTGGTCGCCGAAGCACGCCTGTCCGCGCTAAAGAAAAAACGGCGTTAATTTATGCGCTGGCATGGTGGCCCGCGCGGCGCTAATCGGTGCAGATGACCGATCCTGTACACAGTAACCGTATTCCCCTTTTCAGCGCCATCGCAGGGATCTTGCTGCTGCTGGCAGCGGGATCATATTTGTTGTGGCAGGACGGATCGAACAAAGCTGAAGCCAGAGACGAACCGGCCAGTATTGCTTCGGTTGACGCCGAAACCGCACTCGCCAAAGCTGGCATGAACGCCGACGATCGTAAAGCAACGGAGGCCGTGGTGCGCGCCTATATATTGGAGCATCCCGAAATCATCACTGAAGCGGTAGAAGTCTTGCAAAAACGCGCGATTGCAACGCGGCTGGATGCCGGTGGCGACGCAATAAAGAAGGCGTTTTACGGTGCCGAGGCCGGCAATCGATCTGGCGACGTCACCGTTGTCGAATTCACCGACTATAATTGCGGATTTTGCCGCTCCAGCGTGGCTGATGTCGAAAAGCTGGTCGCCAACGACAAGGGCGTGAGGCTGATCTACCGCGAGTTGCCTATATTGTCACCGACAAGCCGCGACGCTGCTTTATGGGCGTTGGCGGCTGCCAAGCAGGGCAAGCACGACGAATTCCATAAGGCGATGTTCTCCGGCGGGCGCCCCGATGATACGACAATCCGGGCAGCAGCAGCGCGCGCGGGCATGAACATGGCCGCAGCAGAAAAATTCGCCGCGTCGGGCGAGGCCAGCGCCGAGGTCGATAGCAATCTGGCAATGATGCAGCAAATCGGTTTTGGCGGTACCCCGACCTTCATTATCGGCGACCAGATACTGGAAGGTGCACTCGGCTATGGTGCGCTGAAAGCCGCCGTCGCGAAGGCACGTAAGCAGGGTTAGGCTGTCCGCCGCGCGCCTACCGGACGCCGGAGCAACGCGATTTTTCACAAATGAGAAAGAGCAAGCCTGATTAGGTTCTCAGGGCATATCCTATTTTTCAAGCACATTTTGTGTAGCACTTCCGGCAGTTTTCTTGCCCTGCGCGATTACATACCATTCGACCGATCCCTTACGGCTGGCTGGCGGTTTGGCGTGCTTTACCGTCTTGAAATTCGCTTTCAGAATGGCCAGCAAGACAGGGTCGGTGCCGCCAGCGAAGACCTTGGCAACGAAATCGCCGCCCGGTTTCAACACCTGCACCGCAAAATCGACGGCCGCCTCGACCAGCCCCATCGTGCGCAGGTGATCGGTTTTTTGATGCCCGACCGTGTTCGCAGCCATATCCGACAGGATCAGGTCGGGAGCACCGCCCAGTGCTTCGATCAACTTGTCAGGGGCCGTGTCATCCATGAAATCCATTTCGAACAGCGTAACGCCGTCGATCGGTTCAACCGGTAATAGATCTATGCCAACGATCGTCGCCTTGGAAACTTGACGTCTGACAACCTGTGCCCACCCGCCTGGTGCCACACCGAGGTCGAGCACAGCGCGTTTGCCAGCCAATATGTGAAATTTTTCGTCGAGCTCGGTCAGCTTGTATGCGGCACGGCTGCGGTAACCGTCGGCGTGGGCGCGCTTGACATATGGGTCATTGAGCTGCCGTTCGAGCCACCGGGTAGACTGCGCGGTTCGCCGTTTTGCGGTCTTCACCTTTTGCTTGCCCGCCAGGGTGCGGCCTGAGTCCTTGCCGCCAAATAATGTGGGGGATTTAGCCATGACGTTTGCGCCTTTTGGCATCGCTTGCCATCAACGCGCGCAATATGCCCTCGCGGATGCCGCGGTCCGCCACGCCCAGCCGTTCGCCGGGCCAGATATCGAGGATTGCCTCCAATATCGCGCAACCCGCCACCACCAAATCCGCACGGTCGCGGCCGATGGTCGGAAATTCGGCACGTCCGGCAATCGAGCGGCTGGCCAGTTCCTGGCTGATCTCTCGCATCGCGGCGGTTGGCAGGTGCAGGCCATCGACGGCGTGGCGGTCATAGCTTGGCAGTTTCAGATACACGCTGGCGAGGGTTGTCACCGTCCCCGACGTGCCGAGCAGCCGGTGGTCACCACCGTCCTTTGGCAAACGCGCCGCGAAATCGGCAAAACTGGCCATGACCTTGGCGCGCATTGTTGCATAAGTCGCGATCCTCGCCTCTTCATCGGATTCATCATGCCGTTCGCTTTCGGTAAGCGATACAACGCCCCAGGGGATGCTGACCCAATCGAGGATATGCGGCACAACCCCTTCGGTGGAGACCAGTACCAGTTCGGTCGATCCTCCGCCAATATCGAAAATCAGCGCCGGTCCCGTGCCCCGCTCAAGCAACGCGTGACAGCCCATAACCGCCAACCGCGCCTCTTCCTTCGGGCTGATGATATCGAGCATGATGCCGGTTTCGACGCGAACCCGCTCGATAAATTCCGCGCCGTTCACCGCCTGTCGGCACGCTTCGGTTGCGACGGAGCGCGCCAGCACGACATTGCGCTTTTTCAGTTTTTCGGCACACACCGCCAACGCCTCGACCGCGCGGTCCATCGCCTCGTCGCTCATTCGCCCGGTGCTGTTCAGACCCTCGCCCAATCGCACGACGCGGGAAAAGGCATCGACCACGGTGAACCCGTCGCCCCCTGCTTTCGCAATCAATAACCGACAGTTGTTGGTCCCCAGATCGAGCGCTGCATAAGCCGTTTTACCAAACCAGTTGCGACGGACATTTGCTTGTTCGGGACGCTGCAGTTGTTCGGCAAAGACATCTGCCGGACACACTACGTCATTTACCGAATTGTGCTGCTCGGTTGCAGCGCCAGATGCCGCATCTTTGCGACGGGGCGGATTTTTACCTTTTCGCCCTCGTCCCTTGTGCGGCAATGGTGCGAAAGCGCCGCCCATGACCGTAACTCATTTCTTATGTTCTATCCGGATCGGGGATGCCGCCGGTACCTGACGCCAGAGTTACGCTGAACAGGGTAAAAATTCAAGGTTTTTGCGCAAGCAGCGGCAAAGCCACGTCAAATCGGCGATTTGCTCGCTTGACCCGCCATGCCCCCGCGCATATAGGCCCGCCCACCATTCCCCGGTCGTCTAACGGTAAGACTACGGACTCTGACTCCGTCTATTGAGGTTCGAATCCTTACCGGGGAACCAGCTTTTCCGACCCTCACGCCGCCACCTTCAATCCAAACCAGGCGTCGCGCGCGGTTACGGCTGCGTCGACCCACGGTTGCTGTTCCTGCGTGAGCGCCAACACATGTGCTGCTTTTTCGGCCGGCGTCAGCGTGCGCTCATATTCAACGCTCCAGAAACTGCCCATTTCCTCGACAAGTTCACACTCAAGATCGGGTTTGGGAAAGTTGGTCTTGAAGCACTGGCTACGGTCATCATACCATACCGACAAACGCTGTGCTGCTGCCTCGGGTTCCTCATCCATCACGTCGGGAACAGCCTTCTCAGCCGCAGAAATCCCCTCAAGTTCACAGTCAAAAGACCTTTTTTGTTCAGTCGGACTTGGGTCACGCGACTCGAAAAACAACGCCGCCTCGCCGCCCTTGCCGCCGCGTTCGATCAGTTCGAGAAAGTTCTCGAAATCCTGAGTGATGAGCAGTACCTGCGCATTGCGGCTGCCCTTCAGCGCCTGTGCCTCGGCCATCCGGTCGAGACGACCCAGCAGGTTCATGCCGAGCCGGTTGTCAAACTTGCCACGCATAGTCGTGCCGTCGTCCAGCTTGCTGCTAACTTCTTCGTAGCCATTGACCGCCCGGTCCATCAGCATCTCGTTGATGACATCGCGCGAAATCAGTATCGCCGCATCCCAGCCCAACCGGAAGGCCGCACCATCTCGGCGGAAGCGCAAGTCATACGCCGACCGCGCCGACTTCGACACCTCCTTGGCTGCGCGCATGACGCTACCGGTACAGCAAAGCGCCTCCAGAAAGGCCCGCTGACATTGCGGTGTCCAACGGTAATCATTGCGGATTTCGATTAGCTCGGCACGGCCGTCCTCCCACCTATCTGCACCGCACACGCCCTGATTGCCCTTGGATTTCTGCCATTCTTCGTTGACCCCAGCTTCGTTTACTGCCTCATTGCCCATCATCATGCCGTATTCGCTCATCGTCTTTCTCCTGCGTTGGATAAAGAACGAATCATAACGAACCATATTGGTTGTAGGACAGCGGTTTTTGCAGAGGCGCGGAAAACCGGCGTTTAGGTAGCATCTCCCGCCACATTTTGTGACGACTGCGTCTCCGAACCATCTTTTTTAATGAAACTGATCTTGCCTTGCGGTTCAAGGATCGCCCAAGCGACCTGATCCATGCTTGCAATCCCCGCGATCCGCATTTCTGATTCGACTTCGCTTTGCGTCATCCGGTCGCGCCTTAGATTTTCCTTGAGCAGCTTACCGTCGCGGATGACCACCCGAGGTTCGCCATCGAGCAGCTTTTCGGCGCGCGGCGAAAGATAGCTTATCCAGCTCATCGCAATTGCGAGAAACGCGAAGGTCGATATCGCCAATACCGCGCCGGTCAGGCTGGTATCATTATGGGTGACACCTTGTTGCATCAGGTCACCCAGCACGATCATCACCACCAGTTCGAACGGGGTCAGCTGCCCCAGTTCGCGCTTGCCCATGATCCGCAACAGCACATAGAGAAACACGAACATGAAGGCTGCACGGGCGACGATATCCATTACGGCATCACTTTCATCTCAACGGGGATGCGCGCTACAATAATGTCGCCGTCCATCAGGCGGATTTCACCCTTGTTGCCGCCAAAGAGCGGCGGATTGATCTGGCCATCGAATTTGAACGTAAATTTTTCGTTGGCCTTCAATGGACCGTAGCTGAACCGGTATCGTCCGCCTTCGGAACTTTCTTCTGCCGGTCCGGGGATCATGCTGTTGATTGTCAGGTCGTGCCAATATTCCGAGGAAACCGCCAGACCGAGGTCGGAGAATGGACGCCGTGTTTCGATAACGCCGCGCATTTCGAATAGCATCCCGTTGCGGATACGCTCTGGAAATTGCAGCGTTATCTTTGCCGAGGGAGTTGTGATAACCCGTGTTGGATGCGG
>JANONL010000275.1:0-2679 GCA_031420815.1 Sphingomonadales bacterium
CACCTCGTCCACCGTTGCGCGGATCGAAGCATTCGATTCAACCGAAGCCTTGGTCGCGCTTTGAATCGCGGCAATCTTCTGTGCAATTTCGTCTGTGGCTTGCGCGGTCTGGTTCGCCAGACTCTTTACCTCTTGCGCGACGACAGCAAAGCCGCGTCCGGCATCACCCGCGCGCGCAGCTTCGATCGTGGCATTAAGCGCCAGCAAATTGGTTTGTCCGGCAATCTCCCTGATCAGCCCGAGTATCGATTCGATCGACCGCGACTGTTCGGAAAGTGTATCGGTTGCAGCAACCCCCTGGGTGGCCTGCGCAGCGGCGCGATTGGCGACATCGGACGCGGTTTCAACTTCGGTCCTAGCGTCTTCGATCGCGCGGATGAGACCAGCCGCAGTCTGTGCGGCTTCCCGCATGGCAACGGCAGATTGTTCAGACGCGGCGGCGACTTCGGACGTCTTCGACAACATTCCATTTGCCATTTGCGAACTGCTGCTTGCCTGCGCGCGCAATATTCTGGTGTGGTCGGCAACTTCATGCGCGGCGCTGCCGATGTCGGCCTCGAATTGCGCAGTGAAGTGGCTCTGGCGCTCAGCAACCAGTTGCTGCTCATGCAACCAATAAGACGCAGATATGATCGTCAGCTCGATTGCCGTCACCGCAGCGGCGGTATCGATGGCGACCGACAAATCTTCGGCATTGACAGTTTGGCCGCTGGTCAACACGCGCATAACGGCTCGACCGGAGCGACCGCTCGCTGCCAATACCATTGGCAACGGCACCCTGCGCTCACACGAATCAACAACCAGCTTGCGAAGAATTTCGACCCATTCGCGCTGTGCAAAACGTTTCGTGCGCAGCTCGATATATCTCGCGAGCAATTCGACCGATTTGCGCAGCGATTCTGCATCAAAGCTCGCACCATATTCGGCGGATTTTTGCCAGAACGACCAATAATCCTCAGCCAATTCAACATAGCGTCCGTCATAATAGGGCGCGAGTTTGGCGCTTTCTTCGGCCAGCATAGCGTGATCGTCATAAGGAGCGATGATGGCGCCTACTTCAAAGGTTTCTTGCCGGTCAATATTGGCCATTATGCGCTCCGATTGTTTGTCCGCCGGTTTCAGCCCGGCTTGTCGAAATCGTTCATCGCGTAAAATGGTTAACCGTTGGTTATACATCGGCTGAATTTGCGATGCACAGCGCAGGCCATGCTGGCCCTTGCACCACGCCCGCAAAGCATTAAAGAGCGACGCATCAAAGCTGAAACAAGGACGTCGTTCATGGGGCAAGAGACAAACCGGCCGTTGTCGCCGCATCTGCAAATATACCGCTGGTCGCCGCAAATGGCGATTTCGATCTTCCACCGCGCGACTGGCTTTGTGCTGGCGACGGCGGGGATGATGACCTTGCTCTGGTGGTTGTCGGCGATTGGCGGCGGCGCGGAAAGTTACGCTACGTTCCAGAAATATGTGGTGTCGGTCGGCGAAGAAGCGACAGCGTTACAGACCGCCGTAAACTGGTTTTTTCGCCTGCTTGCGCTGGGTGTGACCTATAGTTTCTTCCAGCACTTGTTTTCGGGCTTACGCCACCTCGTGATGGATATGGGTGCCGGTTATGAACTGACGACGAACCGTACGTGGGCATTGGCTGCATTCGTTGCGGCCATTTTTGCAACTGCATTGGTCGCCCTGTTTGTGGCATCGCGCTTCCTAGGAGTTTCATAATGGGCAGCGGAACAAATATCGGCAAAGTTCGCGGGCTCGGCTCTGCAAAGCACGGCGGCGGACACTGGATTAGTCAGCGGACGTCGGCGGTTGGCAATTTGCTGCTGACGACATGGCTTGTTGTGTCACTTATCCTCATGCCCAACTTTGACCAAGGCACGCTGGCGCAGTGGTTGGCTCAGCCGACCGTCGCGGTGCCGATGATATTGATGCTGGTCAGTATATTCTGGCATGTCCGTCTGGGGCTTCAGGTTCTAATCGAAGATTATGTCCATGACGATGCGCTGAAATTCGGTGCGATTACGCTGCTCAATTTCTACGTCGTTACCAGCCTTGTGTTCGGTATCTTCGTTGTCGCTAAACTCGCTTTCGCAGGAGCCCCCGCCTGATGTCTGACGCTTACAAGATCATTGATCACACTTACGATACTGTCGTTGTCGGAGCCGGTGGTTCCGGCCTGCGCGCCACTATGGGCAGCGCCGAAGCGGGGCTGAAAACGGCCTGCATCACCAAGGTTTTTCCTACCCGTTCACATACAGTTGCGGCGCAGGGCGGGATTGCGGCTTCGCTCGGCAATAACAGCCCGGACCACTGGACCTGGCATATGTATGACACGGTCAAGGGTTCTGACTGGCTCGGCGATCAGGATGCAATTGAGTACCTGGTGCGTGAGGCACCAGCGGCGGTTTACGAACTCGAACATGCAGGCGTTCCGTTCTCGCGCAACGCCGATGGTACGATTTATCAGCGGCCCTTTGGCGGTCATATGCAGAATATGGGTGAAGGCCCGCCCGTGCAGCGTACCGCCGCCGCCGCCGACCGTACCGGCCATGCGATGCTGCACGCGCTGTATCAGCAGAGCCTCAAATACGACGCGGATTTCTTCATCGAATATTTCGCGATCGACCTGATCATGGAAGACGGCGAATGTCGCGGCGTGATCGCCTTGTGCATGGA
>JANONL010000276.1:0-4475 GCA_031420815.1 Sphingomonadales bacterium
GGCGAAAATCGCCATGTCCCAACCGGTCCAGTCGAAATTCTCGATATTCTGCACCTTCAACATCTTGTCGGTGTCGCCATATTCGATCTCGATGCCCTGACTGCGCGATGATGCCAGCACCGCGATTTCATCGACAGGAAATTCGCGCTCAGCCAATATGTTGACGACTTCGCGGCCCACATTGCCCGTCGCGCCCGCGACTACGATACGATAACCCATTTATTATTCCTTCATTAGTGCTCCCCAGCGACGGCTGGGGTCCAGTCCCTTTCAAAGGATTTTTTACCCTGCTCTGGACCCCGGCCTGCGCCGGGGCACACAAACGAAAAAGGCCGGGTTCCTGATTGGAAGCCCGGCCTTTATTGTTCGGTTTAAGAACGCGGGGCGTGTCCTGCCTATTCTGCAGCCTCGGTGATCTTAATGGTGCGCGGATCGCGGCGTTCGGCAATACGCGCCTTCTTACCGGTCAGACCGCGCAGGTAATAGAGTTTCGCACGACGAACGACGCCGCGGCGCACGACTTCGATGCTCTCGATGTTCGGGCTGTACAGCGGGAACACACGCTCTACACCTTCGCCGAACGACATTTTGCGAACGGTGAAGTTAGAGCCCATGCCCTTGTTCGAACGCGCGATGCACACGCCTTCGTAATTCTGTACGCGGGTGCGTTCGCCTTCGATAACCTTCACACCAACCTTGATGGTATCACCGGCGCGAAACGGCGGAATGGTTTTGGTTTCTGATAGAGCCGCAATGGCTTCTGCTTCTAATGCCTGGATGAGGTTCATGCCCCATTTAATCCTTATTCTTCTGTCGCGCATCAGAGGCAGATCGGTCCCGAGCGTCGTTGTAACGCTCCCAAAGGTCCGGCCTGCGTAACCGTGTATCGATTTCGGCTTGCAACTTTCGCCACGCCTTAATCTTCGCATGATCCCCCGATCGCAACACTTCAGGGATCATACGCCCTTCCCAATTCTGGGGTCGGGTGTAGTGCGGATATTCGAGCAATCCTTGTTCAAAGGACTCCTCATCACCGCTTGAAGTCGCGCCCATTACGCCGGGAAGCAGCCGAATGCAAGCGTCTAACAGCATCAAAGCGCCAATTTCTCCGCCTGACAGGATGATGTCGCCCATCGAGACCTGTTCGATTTCGGGGTGCGCATCGAAAAGGCGCTCATCGAAGCCCTCGAAGCGTCCGCAGAGGATGGTGATGCCGGGGCCGAAAGCGAGCTCGCGGATGCGGGATTGGGTGAGGGGCGTGCCGCGCGGTGTCATGGCGAGGATGGGGGAGTTAGGTTGAGCCGCAACTGCATGGCCAACCGCTGCCGAGAGAATATCCGCCCGCAACACCATCCCTGCCCCGCCGCCTGCAGGCGTATCATCAACCGTGCGATGCTTGTCGGTTGCAAAGTCGCGGATATGAATTGGCAAGCAAGACCACTTACCCTCATCCAAAGCACGGCCCGCCAGCGATATACCAAGTGGTCCCGGAAACATCTCGGGGTAAAGCGTTAGGATTTGGGCATTCCAGCCTCTATTCGGAGATACGATTGCCCTTACAGAGTCTGAATGATGCTCGTAAATCGCAGGAAAATCGCTAATGAATTCCCTCAAATTTTGATGGACCTCATTGTCTGGACCCACAACGAAAAAGACGCGTGGCGAGAAAGATTTCGCTCTGATAGCGCTCACCTTACCCAATTTTAGCTGCCGCAAACGTTGGCTGATATTTGATATTTCTAGGGCGTGGCCTCCTTTTGCTCGGGTCTGGTGGTGATATATAATAAGAGTGCGTTTGCCACCGGCCAGCGATGCGATCTCGGACAACGTTACATGCTTAGGCGATTTGCGCTTTTCGGCGTCATCACGCAGGTCGATCCCGTTATCGGGATCTACAAACAAGACATCGACTTCAGTCACACCCTTCATCAATTGCGAAAACCATTCATCGCGATCTTGAAAGCGCGCTTTCTTCGTCGGAACTGTTGTCCGATGAAAAACTGCAGATCTGCCAATTAGCTCTTCAAGGCCGCATACGGACCGATTGCCAATTTTGACTAAGTCAACGAGGCCATCAAACAACTTTGGCGAAATCGGTTTCCAATGGTCGGGCTTATCTAAATACGAAATATGCCTTCCGTCATCGTTGTGACTCTCGTCAGGATGCAACCACCAACAGACAGCTAGCCGTTTGGATGGTGGAATAGCTTCCAACAATGCGAGTTTGAGGTAATCGCCTATGTCACCAGAATACCTATTTTGCACTCAAACCGTCCAATTCTCAACCTTCAACCCTGGCACATCGGCAAAATGCTTTTCGTTGTGCGTTACTACGGTCAGGTCGTGCGAAAGCGCATGTGCCGCTATCAGCCGGTCATAGCTACCACGCTTGAATGGCAGCGTGGCGTAAACAAGCGCAGCTTTGTAATCGAAATTCAAAACAGGCACTTCTTGCACAAAGGCTTGTAGCTGGTCGATTGCCGGCGGTTTCTCGTTCATCGACCCATAGGCAACTTCGGCTAGTGCTACGGCAGAGGTAACCAGATCGTCCGCATCGCACTCCGCCGCCCGCTGCACAACACGATCGTTGGAGTTCATAGTCAGGTAGACGATGATGTTGCTGTCGAGAAGATATTTCACGCCTTGCTGTCCGGCCAATCGAGCGAACGCTCTTCGAATAGCCGTTCATCGTCTTCAATTAACCGAAGGCTGGTTGCCGAACCAGCAACCTTTGCAATGTTGAACTTCCGCTTGGGCTGATCGACCGGCTCGTATGACAAAAACTGTCCGTGTTCCACAACTAGTTCCATTTCCATTCCGGCAACCAAATCCGTTCCGCTCGGGATACGCACCGCAAGCGAGTTGCCTGACTTGAAAACCTTGGTTTTATGTCGTTGCTTTTCGTTGGCCTTCATCCAAGGCACTGAACCGAATATCCGGTCGAGCTTGAAAGCTCGTCTTTCCTCGTTCAACTCGTTGTTTTTGCTCATGACGGCCTCCGTATATACAGAGCGTATATACTAGATCACAAAGTCGGAATCAATCACTATCCGCTCGCCCCATTCGGGCACGGCGTCTGCGGTCATCGGGACCATGAATTTTTTGCCATCGGCCCGTTCGATTTCAAGCACATCGCTTGCGCCGAAATTTTCGACGGCGACGCATTTGCCGAGGTCGGTGCCGTCGGTTGATACGCACGGCAGCCCGAGCAGATCGCTGAAATAATATTCGCCTTCGCCGAGCACCGGCAAAGCTTCACGCGGCACGGTCAGCACGGTCCTGCGCAGCTTTTCCGCCGCGTTGCGATCGTTGATTTCGGCAAAGCGCGCAATCGCGCCATCTTTGGTGGGGCGAAGCGACTTTACCGTCAGCGCGCCGTCGTTGAAGCTTTTGTGCCGTTTCAGGCTGTCCACGTTGTCCGTGAACAGCTTCAAACGGACTTCACCCGTCACACCGTGCGCGCCAGAAACGGCGGCCAGCGTGACGGTGAGATCCGAGGCATTGGTCATATTGTCACACTAACCACCGTTTGCCCTGAGCCTGTCGAAGGGCAGTTTGCACAACAAGTGCTTCGACAAGCTCAGCACGAACGGATTTATGTTAGCCCTCGGCCTTTTCTTCGGTAGCTTGTTCAGTCGCTGCTGCATCGGCAGCAGGCGCTTCTTCGGTTGCTTCGGCGGCAGGCGCTTCAACAACAACTTCAACCGATGCCGGTGCTTCTTCGATTACCGCTTCGACCGACTCTGCTTCCGGAGCAGTTTCGGCAGCAGCCGAATCGACAGAAGCAGCTTCCTCGGCAGCAGGCGGTTCTTCGGCGGCAGCTTCAACCGGTGCAGCTTCCTCGACTGCAACTTCTTCAACCGCAGGCGCAGCTTCTTCAGCGACTACTTCTTCAACCACTTCAGGTTCTGGCTCAGGTGCCGGAGCGGCGGCGGCTGCAGCGGCCGCTTCTTCGGCTTCAACCTGCTTCTTCGCCCTGTCTTCGACGCGGTTCTTTGCTTTCTCGCCGGGTTCGCCCTTGGTCATGTTGACCTTGACCTTGCGTTCCAGAACACCAGCAGCGTCGAGGAAACGCGCAACACGGTCCGAAGGTTGCGCACCAACGGTCAGCCAATGTTTCGCGCGTTCTGCGTCAAGGATGATGCGTTCCGCACTGTCCTTGGGAAGCAACGGGTTGTAGCTGCCGATCCGCTCGATGAACTTGCCATCACGCGGGCTGCGGCTGTCGGCCACGATAATCTTGTAATAAGGGCGCTTCTTTGAACCACCGCGCGATAAACGCATTGCTAATGCCATAAAACTAACTCACCTTTCTTGTATAACTACTTTGATTAAAATCACTTTTTACCCAATAAACGCGCCAGATCAGGCGGCAATCCGCCCCCTGCTCCACCGCCCAAACCCTTTGGCAAGCTGCCCGAAGGCAAGCCGTGCATGCCCTCCATCGCCCCGCCGAAATCGCCACCGCCTTTTCC
>JANONL010000277.1:0-3060 GCA_031420815.1 Sphingomonadales bacterium
TATCCTGGCCTCGACCAGTTGGTCAGCGAGGCGGCCCGGTTGCGTTACCGGTCGGCGGGCGATTTTGCCTGTCCGATGACGGTGCGGTCACCATTTGGCGGCGGAATTTTTGGCGGGCAGACGCATAGCCAGAGCCCCGAAAGCCTGTTCACCCATATTTGCGGGATCAAGACGGTAATTCCGGCAACGCCTTACGATGCGAAGGGACTGTTGATTGCGGCGATCGAGGATAATGATCCCGTCATCTTCTTCGAACCCAAACGCATCTATAACGGTCCGTTCAGCGGCTATTATGATCGGCCCGTTGAGCCGTGGTCAAAGCATGAGGGCAGTGATGTCCCCGAAGATTATTACCGGATCGAACTCGGCAAAGCGGCAACTATCCGCGAGGGCCAGGCGGTTACCGTGTTGTGTTACGGCACAATGGTCCATGTGGTGAAGGCTGTTGTCGCCGATCTCGGCATTGATGCAGAGATTATCGATCTACGATGCCTGCTGCCGCTTGACGTCAAGGCTATCGAAACGTCGGTCAAGAAAACAGGACGCTGCATGGTGGTGCATGAGGCGACGCGGACCAGTGGTTTTGGCGCAGAATTGGCCGCACTCGTCCAGGAACGTTGCTTTTATCATCTGGAAGCTCCGGTTGAGCGCGTCACCGGATTTGACACGCCGTACCCGCATAGCCTCGAATGGGCATATTTCCCCGGACCAATCCGTATCGCCCGCGCGTTTGACAAGATCATGAAGGACTGAGATCATGGCAAAATTTCTCTTTAACCTACCCGATATAGGTGAAGGCATCGCGGAAGCAGAAATTGTCGCGTGGCATGTAAATGTCGGCGATACCATATCCGAGGATCAGCCGATTGCCGACATGATGACCGATAAAGCGACGGTTGAAATGGAAAGTCCGGTCTCGGGCGTGGTGACAAAGGTCGCTGGCGAGGCTGGAGATGTCATCGCCATCGGGTCGATGCTGGTCGAAATCGAAACGGAAAGTGACGTCAATGACGTCACTTTTGAACCATCGGCCACTGAACCGGAAATTGAGGGGCACGAGGCTATGATGATAATGCCCGAGCCGGTCTTCGTGGTTGATGCACCAACGCCGCCGCCAGTAGCGGTATCGACGGACAATAAAAAAGAAAATATTATAAAACAAAATGTTAAATATCAAGAGCAGGTAACCGCGTCCCCAGTGGTGCGTGCTCGCGCAACCGCTCTCGGAGTCGAATTAAGTGACGTCAAAACGGCAGGCGGGCATGTCCGCCACGCCGATCTGGATGCTTATTTGAGCTACGGCGCAGGGCAGGGCTACCGCGCTATTGGCGCATCATCGAAGCGCAATGACGAGGTCGTAAAAGTCATCGGAATGCGCCGCCGCATCGCCGAAAACATGGCTGCGTCGAAGCGCCATATCCCGCATTTTACCTATGTCGAAGAGATCGATGTAACCGCGATAGAGGCGATGCGCGCCGATCTGAACGACAATCGCGGTGCAAAGCCCAAGCTAACGTTGCTGCCGATGCTGATCGTCGCGATTTGCAAAACTATCCCGCAATTTCCAATGATAAACGCGCGCTACGACGACGAAGCAGGCGTCGTGACGCGGCACGGTTCGGTGCATTTGGGCATGGCGACCCAGACCGACGCGGGGCTTATGGTTCCAGTTATTCGGGACGCACAGGACAGGAACATATGGCAATTGGCGACAGAAATTGTCCGGTTGGCAGCTGCTGCACGCAACGGTACCGCCAAAAGCGAAGAATTATCGGGCTCAACCCTCACGATAACGTCTTTGGGGCCTTTGGGTGGCATTGCCACCACTCCGGTCATAAACCGTCCAGAAGTGGCTATAATCGGCCCTAACAAGATCATCGAGCGCCCGATGTTTGTCGGCGATGCAATCGAGGCGCGTAAACTGATGAATCTCTCGATTAGCTGCGATCACCGTGTGGTCGATGGCTGGGACGCTGCAAGCTACGTGCAAGCGGTCAAAAAGCTTATTGAGACGCCGGTTCTGTTGTTCGCTGATTGAGAAATGCCGCCCTAGTACTCCACATATTGCGGATAATGTGCAAAGCCGGGCGCTCGATAAAGCGGGTAATCATCCATGCGGCGCTCAATACCAGGGTCAGCGCAACTGTTATAGCAACAAGCGGAGGAATTCCCGCGATTTGCAGCGCGTCCATAACGGCAAACCCAGCATATTGGTGTATCAGATAGAGCGGGTAGGATATCGATCCTAGCCAGATCAGGGCACGTTGGCGCAGAAAAGCCGTTCTGTTAGCGGCAATTGCGGCAAACATCGTTAGCGAAGCCGGGTAAACGTACGTCATCTGCCACGGATCGATCAGGATAACCACACCGTAGCCGAATGCCAGCAACGGCAGTTGCTGGAGCCAGCGCCTTTCACCGCACCATACGCGGTAAGCGGCAATGCCGATGGCGAAGAACGGGATATATTCGACGATGAGAACATAGCCTAAACGCCACGACAGCGCTGGAAACAGCCACCACAGCAACTTTAGGGCTATCCACCCCATCAGCGCCCACTCGATGCGTTCCAGCAGCTTCAAGCGCCACAACAGCAGCATTATTGCGTAGAAGCCCAGTTCGACCGACAGCGACCAGTATGCGCCGTCGACGTGATCTACGACCAAATGCCCTTGCAGCATCGTGAAATTAACAGCGAGCGCACCCGCCGAAACATGAAGATATCCTGCGTCGAGCAAGTGCACCACCGCCGTAGTCGCCAAGATGGCGGCCCAATAAGCCGGAAACAGGCGGGCAACGCGTGAAACAACAAAATCGGTTGCATTTCTTGTGTTTCTTAATGTCATGAAAATGACGAAGCCCGAAATTCCATAGAAAATCTCGACCCCGAAACGACCCCATGGCAGTGAAAGGGCGCTGCTTTGGCCAATGGGCGAAATATACTGATATTGGCTGAGGTAATGGAACAGGACTACAGCCAGCGCTGCCAAGCCGCGCAAAGCATCGAGTTCGGCAAGTCTCGTACCAGTTTTTTCGGTCACATCACGGCTCAGAACTTGAAGC
>JANONL010000278.1:0-2118 GCA_031420815.1 Sphingomonadales bacterium
CGATCCGCCATTGAGAGGTACGCCAACCGACGCGGCAATTTGCGGGAATTCGTCGGGGGTCAGTGCATCGCGGTCACATAATACGGCGGCGCGGAAGAGTGCGCTTTGCAACTGTCGGACATTGCCCGGCCAGCTATAGCCGCGTAGCATGGTTAGCGCCTCGTCGGTAATGCCAAGACTGCGAAGCCCGGGCTGGTTGGCCATCCGTCCGAGGAAATGTCGGGCAAGCGCCGGAATGTCGCTGGTGCGTTCGCGCAGCGGCGGGATGGTTAGCTGCACCACATTCAGCCGGTAATACAGGTCTTCGCGGAAATCTCCGCTGGCGAGCTTGTCGACCAGTTTGCTGTTACATGCCGATAGCAGGCGAACGTCGATGCGGTAGCTATGCGCCGCGCCCAGTGGCTGTATTTCGTTCTGCGTAAGCAAACGAACCAAACGCACTTGCGTTTCCGGCGGCAGATGATCGACCTCGTCGAGAAATACGGTGCCGCCTTCGGCTTGCTGCAAAATACCGACACGGCGGTCGAACGCACCAGCAAACGCGTCTCTCTCGTGCCCGAACAGCACTGAATCGAGCAAATTGGGGGCGATCGCGCCGCAATTCACTTTGAGGAACGGTTGTTTGCTGCGCGGCGACGCGGCGTGGATGGCGTCGGCGACGACTTCCTTGCCCACACCCGGTTCGCCCTCGATGAAAACGGGCGCACGGCTACGCGCTGCCTTGGCGGCAATCGCAAGCGCGTTTCGGAATGCGGGGGCAGAACCGATGATCTCTTCAAACGCCAACGTTTGAGTGATCTTTTCGGTCATCGGATGCAACTCGCCGAAATCCTTGCTCTTGTCGGAGGCCATGGTCAGCGCGGCAATCAGGCGTTCAGCAGCAACAGGCTTGATGATGTAGTCGGAAGCACCGGCGCGCATCGCCTCGATTGCGCTTTCGTTGGAACCGATGGCGGTCATCAACAAAATCGGCAGGGCAGGACGACGCGCCTTCAACTCGACGATAAGCGATGCCGAATCAGACCCTGGAACCCACTGGTCGAGTAATATTGCATCGAGCATCATGCCGTCTTGCGTGCCAAGCATCGCAATGGCGGTTTCTGCATCGCGTGCGAAAACCGTCCGCCAACCGGCACGCGATGCTATAGCCGACACTAACCGGCACTGTGCCGGCTCGTCATCGACAAGCATTAATAATCTGGTCTCGCGCTCTTCCATTCACCGTCCATCGGGCAGGTCCAAGAAAGTTGTGGTAACGCAAAGGAGTAAAGAGCCGATTAAGCAGAAGAAAATTTTTCTTTGGCGCTGCGGCTTGAGCAATAGAAGTTCACGGGTTAAGGGTTTGACGAGATTTAATTGCAGATGGAGGCTAAATTGGGCGATCAACAGGATATTAGTTCGGCGAAAGAGACCTATGCGGGCTTTATGTCGATGCTGAAATGGGGAACGATTGCGACCGTTGTCGTTACTGCACTGGTCGTTTTAATCATCGCCAGCCGCGCCGCCTGACGTGGTGAAAATTGCTGTATTGAAAGAAACCGCCGCTGGCGAGACGCGGGTCGCTGCGTCGGCTGAAACAGTGAAGAAGTTTATCGGCCTAGGCGCAGAAGTTGCGGTTGAAGCGGGGGCCGGGCTTTCTGCGTCTATCAGTGATGCCGAATATGCCGCTGCTGGTGCGAGCGTTGGCACAGGTGCCGCCACGGCAAAGGACGCTGACATCTTGCTCGGCGTGCAGGGACCGGATGTGAAAGCGATTGCCGGTGCCGCCAAGGGCGCATGGGTGGTGGCCGGGCTTGATCCGTTTGGCCAACGTGCACGGATTGACGATTATGCCAAAGCTGGTGTCGAAGCGCTGGCGATGGAATTCATGCCGCGCATCACGCGCGCGCAGTCGATGGACATATTGTCATCGCAGTCGAACCTGTCGGGCTATAAGGCCGTGATCGACGCGGGCGCGACATATGGCCGCGCTTTCCCGATGATGATGACGGCAGCAGGCACGGTTTCGGCGGCGCGTGTGTTCATCATGGGCGTTGGCGTTGCCGGGCTTCAGGCGATTGCAACCGCGCGGCGTTTGGGGGCGCAGGTTTCGGCAACCGATGTGCGTTCGGCGACCAA
>JANONL010000279.1:0-10989 GCA_031420815.1 Sphingomonadales bacterium
CACATCCCGCACGACCCCGCCCTCTACCGCCAGCGCCACAAAATCGAGATCATGTTCGGAAGGTTAAAAGACTGGCGGCGCATCCACACCCGTTACGACCGGTGCGCCCACACCTTCATGTCTGCCATCTGCATCGCCGCAACCATCATCTTCTGGATCAATCAATGAGTCCTGAGCCTAGGTTATTTCCGCCCCCGAAGCCTGAGTATTTTTCCTTTATTATATGTTGGGCGGATACTTCATCACTTTCGGAACGGGAATCCGTGCTTAATCGTTAAGAGCATTTAGCGCTGCATGTACCCGCGCCTCGACGTCAGCGCGTGGCAAACCGGCCGGAATTTCTTCGCCGACTTTATAGGTGATGACGCCTTTGCGTTTCATCCAGCTCTGACGCGGCATGACTTTGCCACTGTCCACCGCAACCGGCACAACGGGCAGGCCGAGCATCTTGTAGAGACCTGCGAATCCCGATTGGAGCGGTGGGTGCTGGCCGCGAACCACGCGAGTTCCTTCAGGAAAAATGATAATCGGGCGACCATCGGCGATCAGCGCGCGTGATAGTGTCAGCATTTGCCGCAGCGCTGCCGCACCACCGTCACGATCAACCGGGATCATCCCGTACGCCAACGCCGCTTTTCCCCAAAAAGGGATGTCGAATAATTGCTTTTTGGCGACTACCGATGGACGACGGAATTGCCGGGGCATGTCGATGGTCTCGAACATGCTTTCATGCTTGATTGCATACAAAACCGGACGGTCCAAAAGATCGCCCTCGACCCGCACTTCGATCCCCAATATCCAATGCGCGCAAAAATATTGATAGCGGCTCCAGCCCCGCACCGCCCACCGCATCAAAGGTGCCGAAAACAGACTACCCACAAAAGCAGTAACCGCGTGAAACAGCGAGCCGCCAAAGAAAACCAGAATGTACAAAGCGGACCGTATCGGCATAAGCAGGTTCAGATACCGACAATTGCCGCGATCACGCGCAGCCAATATTTGTTGTATTCGGTGAATAATATACCCAGTGGGGGTTTGGTTGAAACCGCGTCATTGGTGACTTTAATATCCGACGGCAACGCCCGGTCGAGTTCAAATCTCGCTCTGCGCATGTGCCAGTCATGGGTCACGAGCCGCAGCGTCTTCACCTTATGCTTTGCGGCCCAGCGCGCGGTTTCGAGCGCGTTGGACCGGGTGTCCACCGACTGGAAACCGAGATCGATACAACAATCGAAAACGCGCATTGGTCGGCGATATTCTGCTGCCAGTTCGGCAGGCTTGACATCGCGGTCCACGCCGGAAATCAGCATCCGCTTGGCCTTGCCGGCTTCCACTATTTGAAGACCTCGGTCGATGCGCTGTGCGCCTCCGGTCAACACCACCACTGCGTCGGTTTTTACAACTGGCGCTGGTTGCGGCAACAGCAATGCGAACCACGCAAAACCTAATGCCCAAGCCAGAAAAGCAAATGACAAAATCCGTCTGATCATAATGTCTTCTTGAGCGCCGAAATCACCGTCCAGCGCGCCATAAGCATAGCCAGACCCATGACCGCAAGCGGAATGAGAGCCAGCGTCAGCCAGCCGTACCAGGGGAGCGAGGCGCCGGCGAGCAAGCCCGGTTCGACGGCGGCGAAACGACCGCCCAGCGTAATGATCAGCGCCGCCGCCGCGCCAAAGCCTATCACGCCGCCGAGCAGCGCGTCGAGCGCCACCCGCCGCTGAAACAGCCGCGCCGCCTGTAAATCGGTACCGCCCATCATGTGCATGATCTGGATGGTTTCACGGTGAGTGTTGAGCGCGCTCCGCACCGCCAGCACGACCACGGCGGAGGTCGCCAGCAGCAGCAGGAACAGCACGCTGACCGCCAGCCAGACTAATGCCGACATCAGCTCAAAAAACGGCGCCATCCAGCTGCTGTGCGAATCGAGCCGCGTAACCGGCGCGACGGGTCTGAGTATCTGCCGCACTTTATCGAGCGTCACCGCGTCGGGAATACCGTCGAAACGGATATCGACCAGGGCCGGAACAGGGATATCGGCGTCAATCACGCCACTGCCGAGCCAAGGCTCCAGCAAATTGCGCACTTGGGCGTCCGGAACCGCTTCAACATCGACGATGCCGGGAACGGTGCGCAATATTCTGGCAACGGCGACACGTTGACCGGCACGCGCGACCGGATCGGCTTCGATAATCTGCACGGTCACCTGCTGCGCCAGATCATCTCCACCTTGGCGCGCGGTATCGGCGAGGGTGAGCCCGGCCGCCGCAACCAGCAGGGTCAGGAACAGCATGATTGCAATCACCCAAGGCATCGGCCCCGATACCCGGCCTTCGGGGATCAGCTTGCGGTCGTGTTCGGGTAAGGCGAAGTCCAATAACATAGCTCAGGCCTGCGCTCTCAGCACTAACGGACGCGGCGGATGTTTTAGCGAACCCGTAGGGTCCGATAGCCGACCTTTGTCGAGCCGCATCATCTGCGCACCTTCGATCTCCTGCAACAAATGGATGTCATGGGTTGCGACCACGACGGTCGTGCCCAGCCGGTTAAGTGCAGCAAACAGTTGCAGCAACCGCCTTGCCATATCGGGGTCGACATTGCCTGTCGGTTCGTCGGCGACCAGCATCTCGGGCCGACCGATGACTGCGCGGGCGATTGCAACACGTTGTTGCTCGCCGCCTGACAGGGTGGCGGGCCGCGCGTCGGCACGCTCGGTAAGACCAATCCACGCCAGCATTTCGGTGACCGGGCCCCGCAGGTCTTTTTCGTGAATGCCCGCAATCCGCAAAGGCAGCGCGATATTGTCGAACGTGGAAAGGTGCTGGACCAGCCGAAAATCCTGAAACACCACACCGATCCGGCGGCGAAAGCCCGGCAGCCGGTCGCGTGGCAGGGTGACCGCATCATGCCCGAACATCCGGATCGCGCCACGACTGGGCCGATGCGCCAGATAGAGAAGTTTGAGCAAAGACGTCTTGCCCGCGCCCGAAGCGCCGGTGAGGAAATAGAAACTTCCCGGAAAAAGCGTAAAACTAAGGTCGGTTAACGTCTCCGCCCCCGTGCCGTAGCGCAGCCCCACATTGTCGAATTCTACAACGCTTTGCATCAGGACGCGAAATGGCACAAAGCGGGGGTCGGCGCAAAGCGTATTAACCACGAAACCTCATGCGTGACCGAGCGCAACTTCGCGACCTTCCACAGCATTTTGTTACAGCAGGGTTGCAACTCGCTGGCTGCTGATGTTTATGGGCACCAATGCTGCTCGTTTGCCCCTCCTGCCGCACCCGCTATGTCGTACCCGATGCCGCCATTGGCATGGATGGCCGCCAAGTGCGCTGTGCCAATTGTAAACATAGCTGGTTTCAGGGCGGTGCAATTGCGCCGGTAGCTCCAGTGATGACGGCTGACCCTGCGCCGCCTGTCGCGCCCGCCCCTCCGATTGTAGCGCCGATCTTCAGAAGAGACGAAGCTGCACCGACGCCCGCTCCTCATGCACCGCCCCCGCCGGTTATCGACGAGCCGGCGGCGCAACCAGACTATCGCACGTTCGAGGAACCGGAACGCGCTCTGCCACAATTGCCTGAAGCTGTGCCGATTTTCGCTGAAACGCCGCCAGCACCACCACCAGTGGTTGCGGTGTTTGGCGACGAGATGCCGCCGCAAAGCCGGTTCGCACACGAGCCTCCGTTCAAAGCGCGTCGCAATCCGGCAAAGCTGTGGACGATGGCGGCCGTCGCTTTTGCATTGCTGGTTGCAGCCGCAGGTACGGCCTTTTGGTATTTCGGCATCCCCACCGGTGGCTTCGGCATTTCTGCGCAGGAGCCCGACCTGAAGATCGTGCTCAATGAAAATCTTGAACTCAACGAACGCGAAGATGGCACGCCCTATTTCATCGCGAGCGGCAGCATCGTCAACCCGTCGTCGTCGGCGCAGAACGTACCCGAAATGCTGGTAACCTTAAAAGACGCTGGCGGACGATCGGTCTATAGCTGGAAAATGCGCGCCAAAGTCCGCTCGCTCGGGCCCGGTGACCGCATCGATTTCAGCGAAGCGCGGCTGGATGTACCGCTCGCAGCAACGCAGATCAGCATTGGCTGGGTATTGAACGGCGGTTAGGCCATCCTGGGCAATCAGTAAAACTCCACCATCGGCACCGTGTCGCGTTGGCGGTATTGGCGGTCCTGCTGCTGGTTCGCTTTGGGTGGATTGATAACCTCGACAGGTTCTGCGCGAATAATCGTCACCGAGGCGACCGTAATCCTTGACACAGGCGGTCGTGTGGGTTGCGCTTTGGCCGGTTCTGCGCTTGCCAGCATGAGAGAAAGAAGCAAAATCACCGGCAAAGGTTAATGCGCCGTTTACCTGTTCGGACAAGCCAAATTGAAGGTTAATGCCAGGCATTTGTGCTCTGAATTGGATAATTCGGCGTGATCACGCCCATGCTGTACCGAATTGCGACAGTAGGCGCGCTGGATATGAAGCATCGCTGATACGCGAAAGGCGGTTGCGCCTGTGGGACCGCTTTGCTACGGGCGCTCTCCTACCTGTCGAGGCAAGTGCGGCCATGGCGGAATTGGTAGACGCGCAACGTTGAGGTCGTTGTGGGCGAAAGCCCGTGGAAGTTCGAGTCTTCTTGGCCGCACCAGACAGCCGTTTTTGGCAGTTTCCCGACATTCCCAAACATCTTGCAAAATGGTTGGTTTTCTGCCAATTACTGTGCCTATCCAGCGTTAGCCGTTCCTTTTTGTCTTTCCCTAGCCCGTCTCTTTTGGGGGCATATTTGGGGGCATATCGCTAAATCGAACTTTGGGGGATTTATGCCACTAACAGTTTTGCAGATTGCCGCCTTGCACCCGCTTGATAAGTCTTACCGCAAGGCAGACGAAAAGGGGCTTTATCTCGAAGTCTTCCCGAACGGCTCAAAACTGTGGCGCTTCAAATACCGCATAGGTGGCAAAGAAAAGCGCTTGGCGTTGGGGGCATATCCCGAAACGACTTTACAGGATGCAAGAGACCAACGCGATGCACGCCGGAAGCAAGTTAAGGACGGTATCGACCCAGCGCGAGAAAAGCGGCTGGACCGACTGGAGCGCAAGGTCAATGCAGGGCATACCTTTGGCGATGTGGCAGCGGATTACATTCGGGTCAAATACGAGAGCGAGGGCAAGGCCAAGGCGACGGTCGATAAGCAATATTTTTTCCTGTCGCACCTGACGCCGACGCTGGGCAACACCCCGCTAGGGGAAATAAAGCCAATTGAACTGATGGCGGCATTGCGGAAGCTGGAGGCCAAGGGCCATCGGCAAACTGCCAAATGCACCCGCGCCTTTGCCAGCCGTGTGTTTCGCTATGGCGTAGGTATCGGCAAGTGCAGTGAAGACCCCGCGCGCCTTTTGTCCGGCAACCTGTCGGCTCCCAAGGTCAAGCATAGGGAAGCGATATTGAACCCCAAACGCATGGGCGAATTTTTGCGTGCAGCCGATACTTACACCGGACAAGCCATTGTGAAAATTGCAGTGCAATTGCTTCCCCATGTGATGCTTAGACCGGGGGAATTGCGGCTGGGCCATTGGCAGGAAATAGACTTCGACAAGTCCGTGTGGCTTATCCCAGCCGAACGCACGAAAATGCGGAAACCCCATGCCGTGCCATTATCTGCCCAAGCCGTAACCCTGTTGCGCGAACTAGAGCGGCATAGCGGGGGGCTGGAGTATATGTTCAGAGGCCAAGGCAAAAAGGGGCCGATAAGCGAAAATACGCTTAATCAGGCATACCGTCGCATGGGCTTTGGTTCGGACGAAGTGACACCGCACGGCTTTCGCACAACGGCCTCAACATTCCTCAACGAAACAGGCAAATGGAATAAAGACGCTATCGAAAAGGCGCTTGCCCATAAGGACGCCGACGCCATTCGCGCCATTTACAACCGTGGCACATATTGGACCGAACGGGTGCAGATGATGCAATGGTGGAGCGACTATCTCGATACACTAAAAACAGGTGCAATTGTGTTGCCCTTCGATTCAGTTAGAGCCACGGCCTAACGGCTCGTCGCACTTTTCTGCACCTTAAATACGACGAAGCGAGTGACTAAACTGTGGAATTCATTCAAAATATCGTAATATATTCAATGGTTTAAAAAGCACTTGGGGACAAGTAAAAGAATTTTTTTTTACCCTCTTGCCCCGGAAAATCAGCGGCGTATACCCTGCGGTAGCAGCGAATAGGGTGAAACCAAATCCCAGCCTGTCAGCATGAAAATGCGTTTCGGTAAGTTTTCTTAATGACGGCAATCCCGCCGTTTTTTGAGGAAGGCCGGGCGAATTTTTAAGCCGGCAAGTTGGAAAGGTAAGCTACTATGAGTCAAGAATTGCTAACGGTCGCTCAGTTCAAAGAGCGCTACCAAATTTCACACACCGCGTTTTATCGACAGGTCGCTGCGAAAAAACTCCCCATCGTAAAAATAGGCGCGTCAACGCGCGTTCGTCTCGCTGACGCGCAAGAATGGCTAGCCAGTCTGACCGGCGGTGCAGCATGAAAATGCCGGACTCCAAAACGAATGAAGCCGGACCCGTTGCAGCGGAATCCGGCTTCGCAAGCGTTACAAAACTTCACAGCAATGCAACAGTTGCTGGTTACTCCCAAAACAGTTGCAGCGGCAAGCAAAATGCTTTGACCGTCGATACACCTGCCGGACGCATTGCCGTAAGCGCACGGCAGCCAAGCCGCGCATTGGCGGCATTGATACGCGCTGGTACGCACGCGAGGCCGTTCGCTGTTTTAACAGCGGAATAACAGCGAGGCACGCGACCTGATAATACAGGCGAATAACAGGCAGCGAACGCTTGTTCTATACATTTAGCAACCGGCATTTCGGGACCATTACGCGCGCGCGCGGGCGTTTGAAAAACTATCAATTATTCAAACCGCAACGGGGGATGGTTCAATCGCTGGGGAAAACTTAGCCGACACCAGTGTTTACTAAAGGCATGAACGCTCACAGAGTTTTTTACGCGTGCGTCGTTTGCAAGACATCGAGGCAAAGTCACAAATGCGGGACGCTTTACCAAGGCGTGCATTTGAAAATAATAATGCCCGTATTTGCAGCTTATGTTGGTCCGTTGTGGGATAAATTATTGGCAATGTTCAAGACATCTCGATAGCGCGTCTGGATGCCAGAATCAGACAGCTTTCCAATGCCGGTTCGATTATAACCCATACCCGACAAAAGAACATTTTGAGCACCTACAGCGATGGTGACGCCTTCAATCCGCCCGCCAAACACTCGCGCGCCCGAACTACCACTCGCAAACGTGCCACCCGTATTTATGTCACAGCCATAAAAATTTAAGCGCTGCGAGGCGTCGATAAAGTCCCAAGTATTACTCTCAAAATCGGTGCCCCAAAATTTGTTATCCCATGCTTTGCGCGTCGCTTCCAACCCAAGCCGGCAATTTTGGACGGAGCCACTGCGAACGTTATTTCCAAGAGCGGCATCAAGGAATATTCCATTATCCACGCCGGAAATTTTCAACTCAATGTCGTTATAACTGGTGTCTTCGGAAATGCCGCGCGTAGTAAGGTGCATTCCTTTTTTCGGTTTACTGTAAAGACCACCCTCGTTCGAACTCATGATGAACTTAATTTTGTTGTCGACGAGCCATTCACCATACAGCCCAGCACCTAGCGCCCCTGCCCCCCGACAATTAAACTCCAGTTCCGAGTTAAAAATAGCTCGTGCAAAAACTCCGTGGGACGACCCCGCCGTTCCGTAAATTTGCGGCCAGCCACCTATTTTGAGGCCATATGCACCGGCGCCTTTGGCACCACCATCAAGGATAAAGGAATGTCCGGAGCCGGTATTTATAAGCCAGACTTCGCCCTCAAACTCAATGTGCAGACGGTTTATGGCAAGATTAGGAACCTTTGATGTTACATAGCGACCAGCTGGCACTCTTATTTTTGGCGTATTGCCCGCAGAGCCTCGAGCAGCAGCCCAGTCAGCAATTTTTTGCCATGCAAGGTCGTTATTCGTGGAACCGTCGCCAATGCCGCCAAATTCGTTAAAAGTCGCAAATTCTCGTTCATTAAGCGTTGTCGATTGCGCCAACACCATAGCCGACGGCCCCAACGGAAAACCTCGCGGGGCTTCCAGTGCCCAATTCAAGGAATTACCAACATATCCACCAACCAACCCAAGTCCTCCGTTAAGAAGCGCGCGGCGAGACATTTCAATCACTACCTGTCATCCTTTTGAAAAACGCAAACTGGAAGTGCACTAAATTAGATTAATGTGAGCATTACAAGCGAGGGAGCGAGAGCTGTGTATTTCAAAGGTGCTAGCGGCAGATACGCGCGCTAACAATCCTATGGATAATCTACCCCACCTAAGACTCAGGCTAAAATAAGCAATAATAGGTAGCCAGCCGAATGGGGGCATTTGCTAACGTAGCAAAAAATAGTGGAAACTGCTGAAGCCTAGCCCGTCTCATTTGGGGGCATATCTGGGGGCATTTGGAAAAGACAATATCAAATAACTTATCCAAAATAAATACTTATAGAATTTATTCGAGTTTTCTTGGCCACCAGACAGTTCAGCTTGATTGGCAGCGCAACAGAATGACTGCGTTGCTTACCGTTGATCCTATATTGCTACGACTTGCGGCTCAGGCGCTTCGCGTTCGCCGTAGTCGTGCGGTGATATGGTGGCAGCACTTTGCCAGCCGCACCCAATTGTAGGTTCAGCGCTTTTGGACATCCGTCTTTGCGATCGTAACCGGCAACTGAAGCAATCGACGCACCGAAGCGAAAATACAGTCAGGAAATCGCGGTATCGAATGGAATTCACACGACCACTGTGACCTCCACAGTGTCACCCGCCATCAATCCTTCGGCTTTGCGCACAGACGCCTTTACCGGAAGGAGCCACCCACCGGTGGATTTGTCGGGAAACATCGACGTGCCCCAACTGGTGTCGCCGATTGTTGCTGCGACTTTCATCGCACCCCATCCCCGTTTCCGGCCAAACTCCAGCCGCCACATCAGCGCGAGCGTGTGGAGCGCTTGTGCCACCTCGCCCTCTATGGTCAGAAAATGCCAACTGGCGGGGGCTTTGTCAGTTGACCACAACCACAGCGTAGCGCGGATATTGTAGGTTTCTGTCATCTGGGCGACTCTCTCCTCTGCCAAACTAGAGGAGTTATCGCTTCACCTTGCGCCGCACCGGCACCGGAATGTTGCAGATATCCGCTCCGCCCGCAGACACGTTGAAGAATGGGTCACGCCGGTTGGCGCGGGCGTCGGCATACCGCGCGAAGCTCTCGCTTTCGGTCGAGAGATATTCGAATGGCGGCGCATCCTTAACCTCATTGCCCAGCCGCACCGACAGGATCGGGGTGCGTTCAGCCTCGCTCTCGTAGAAACCAAGCGCGCCGGTGCCGCGCGGTAGGCTGGAGAGATGCTCGATGCCCTCGATCACGCGGCCTACGAGCGCGATATTGCGATCAAGATGCCGCGGGGCATGGCCGATGACAGTGTAAAGCTCCGCGCCGGTGCCGGTATCGGGCGACAGATTGCGGCCTACGCCGACCATGCCGTAGCAATGGACGGGCCATACATACGGGGCGTTATCGACGGAGATGTCAAAGAAATCTACCGCAAGCTGGCCGTAGGCGAACGGAAATCCTTTCGAACTTGCGGACCGTGAAGCGTAAGGATCTTGACCCTGGCAACCTTGGCTCAAGTCCTTTTTGGAATTAACTGACGACGACACAGTCAACACCTTGCGGTCCTTCGACATTCGCGAATTCATATCGAGGCAAGCACCCGCAAAAAAATCTAGCGGAACTTGTGCTAATAGCACGGCGTAATCACGCTCCGGCACCGCCGCCAAACCCTCCGGCAAAGCCTTCTTCTCGGTCGCATCGCCCCATTGCGTCACATAATTGTCCTGTACGCGGTTAATGCTCGTTCCGTCCCACCAATGCACCGCTGCAAGCTTGCGGATATTGCCGATCCAGCCTTGCGAAAACGGTGCGGGGATCAGCTGGATGACCACGCGGCGGGGTTTGCCTTTCGCATCGGGCGCTAGGTCCATGACCAACAGGTCAGACGGCGCAATCGCCAACCACTCCTCGGCCTTTGCCGCCGCGACGATTTCGGACGGTGCCGGATAAGTCTTGGCCTCCTCCGCAGATTTCTGCGCGGATATCGGGACGCCCGCAAAAATTGCGGCGCTGGCGGCAAGGGTCAGATATTTGTTCATGCGCGCAGGTATGGCAAATCCCTTGCCCTTGCGAAAGCGCAAACGAGCGGCTAGGGGCGTGCCTTCCCGAAAGGGATGCGGAGACGTGGCCGAGTGGTCGAAGGCGCACGCCTGGAAAGTGTGTATAGGGGTGACTCTATCGTGGGTTCGAATCCCACCGTCTCCGCCAGAGCCCCTTCCGCAGGGGTGCTCCGCCGTCCGGTGGGATTGACTTACCCATTAAAAAACCACCATTTTTCTTCCGTAGCCGCCCAACGGCGTTCGCAGCCATCCGGTCATTTTTATGATATGATTTATGGTATTTCGGTGTCCGGGTATGGTACTTTGCGGCGAATAGACCATACTTACCGTTGCCAATACTCGTGCATTAAAAATCTCCGAAAAGCCTTATAATCTTAGCGACGCCCATCAGCTTTACCTTCTGGTCACCCCTGCGGGCGGCAAACTCTGGCGAATGAACTATGCCTTTGGCCGAAAGCAGCGCGCGTTATCGTTTGGCGCGCATCCTCTCGTCGGGATGTCTGCCGCCCTGGCACCCGTGTAGACTAGCCTCGTGATATATCGACTGCGGAAAACCTGCGCGAGTTCCAGGTGAAACAGCATGAGGCACGAGGTCAGGGTCGAAATTCAGATCGGCTGCCAATTTTAAACATGTTAAACATTACAGCTAGATGGCTAAGATTTAAACACACTTAGCCACTTCACCGAACCCTTATTGACGTTTA
>JANONL010000280.1:0-15120 GCA_031420815.1 Sphingomonadales bacterium
CGCTCGACCGTGTTCATTCGGCAGGAACCTCGGCCACGATCCGGCGTGACCGTTCAGACAAGGCTTCATATTCTTCCTGCCAGTCGGTTGGTCCATTGGACGCGCTGATTTGCACGGCGGTGACCTTATATTCGGGGCAGTTTGTGGCCCAGTCGCTATAGTCGGTTGTGACGACATTGGCCTGTGTCACCGCGTGATGGAACGTAGTGTAGACGACGCCGGGTGCAACGCGGTCGGTGACGGTCGCACGCAATGTCGTCTCGCCCGCCCGACTGGCCAGTTTGACCCAGTCGCCGGTTTTGACCCCGCGATCCTCAGCATCAACGGGGTGGATTTCGAGCAGGTCTTCCGGGTGCCACGCGACATTTTCGGTCCGCCGGGTTTGCGCGCCAACATTGTAATGACTGAGGATGCGGCCAGTGGTAAGCAGCAGCGGAAAACGCGGGCCGGTTTTCTCGTCGGTCGGCACATAATCGGTGACCACGAACTTACCCTTGCCGCGCACAAAGCCGTCAACATGCATGATCGGAGAGCCGTTGGGCGCGTCGGCGGTCACTGGCCATTGCAGCGATCCTTCTTCATCGAGACGGTCAAAAGAAACACCGGCAAATGTTGGCGTCAGTCGCGCGATTTCATCCATGATTTCGGACGGGTGACTGTAATTCCAATCCAGCCCCATCGCCTGCGCAAGCCGCTGCGTTACTTCCCAGTCTTCCAAACCGTTCATCGGCGTCATCACTTTGCGAACCGGCTGAATGCGCCGCTCGGCATTGGTAAAGGTGCCGTTCTTTTCGAGGAAGGTAGATCCCGGCAGGAAAATATGCGCGTAATGCGCGGTCTCGTTGAGAAAGAGGTCATGGACGATTACACATTCCATCGCCGCCAAGCCTGCAGACACATGTTTGGTATTGGGGTCGGAATGAAGGATATCTTCGCCCTGCACATAGAGTGCCTTGAACACCCCATCGACGGCAGCATCCAGCATATTAGGGATGCGCAAGCCTGGTTCGGGGTCGAGCGACACGCCCCAGTCATTTTCAAAAAGCCGCCGTGTGTCGCCGTCGCTGATATGGCGATAGCCGGAAAGCTCGTGCGGGAAGCTGCCCATGTCGCATGCGCCCTGCACATTATTCTGTCCGCGTAGTGGGTTTACGCCAACGCCGCGGCGACCGATGTTACCCGTTGCCATGGCGAGGTTGGCGATCGCCATCACCGTTGAACTGCCCTGGCTGTGTTCGGTCACGCCAAGACCGTAATAGATCGCGCCGTTATTCTCGCCCGCGAACAGCCGCGCCGCGCCCCGGAGTTCGCCGGCATCGACCAATGTGACCGGTTGCAGGTTTTCCGGACTGTTGCGCTCCAGCGAAACAAACTCAGCCCAATGGCTATATTCGTCCCAGTCGCAGCGTTCCCGTATAAATTTTTCGTCAGTGAGGCCTTCGGTCACAATGACATGCGCCATTGCGGTCAACACGGCCACATTTGTACCGGGACGTAGCGGCAGATGAAACTGCGCCTCGATATGCGGGGAGCGCACAATGTCGGTCCGGCGCGGGTCGATCACAATCAGCTTTGCACCGCTGCGCAAACGGCGCTTCATGCGCGAAGCAAATACCGGATGCCCGTCGGTCGGGTTCGCGCCGATTATCAGGATGACGTCGCTGTCGGCTACACTGTCAAAATCCTGCGTTCCTGCACTAGTGCCGAATGTTGTTCTAAGGCCATAGCCGGTTGGCGAATGGCAAACCCGCGCGCAGGTATCGACATTGTTATTACCAAAGCCCGCACGCACCAGTTTTTGTACAAGGAAAGTTTCTTCGTTGGTACAGCGGCTTGACGTGATCCCGCCTAGCGCCTGTTTGCCGTAAGTATTGGCAATGCGTTTGAGTTCGGACGCGGTGTAGGCAAAGGCCTCATCCCATTCGACCACGCGCCAAGGATCGCTGATATTTTTGCGGATCATCGGTTTCAATATGCGTTCCTGATGCTGCGCATAACCCCAAGCAAAACGACCTTTAACGCAGCTATGGCCGCGATTGGCTTTACCTGCTTTCTCGGGCACCATCCGGACCACTTGTTCGCCGCGCATTTCCGCGCGGAAGGTGCAGCCGACGCCGCAATAGGCGCAGGTGGTAACCACCGAACGCTCAGGGGTGCCAATCTCGACGACCTTCTTTTCAATCAGCGTCGCTGTAGGGCAAGCGGCGACGCACGCGCCACAAGACACGCATTCCGACCCCAGAAAATTGTCGCTTTCCAGCCCTGCCGAAATCATCGAGTCAAACCCGCGTCCCTGCATCGTCAGCGCGAGTGTGCCCTGCACTTCGTCGCACGCGCGGATACAGCGTGAACAGGCGATGCACTTGCTGGGATCAAAATCGAAATAGGGATTGGAGTGGTCGATATCCTGTCCCAGATGCGTTGCTTCAACTTCGTAGCGCACATCGCGCAGGCCAACCGCGCCTGCCTGGTCTTGCAACTCGCAATCCCCGTTCGCGCCGCATGTCAGGCAGTCGAGCGGGTGGTCAGAGATATACAGTTCCATAACGCCTTTACGAAGTTTTTGTAGATGCGGTGTCTGCGTACGAACGACCATCCCGGCTTCGACGGGTGTTGTGCAGCTGGCAGGCGTCCCGCGCCTACCTTCAATTTCAATCAGGCACAGGCGGCAGGAACCGAAACTCGCCAGACTGTCGGTTGCGCATAGCTTGGGGATTGATGTGCCTTGTTCTGCGGCCGCACGCATGACGCTCGATCCTAATGGCACGGTGACTTCGCGGCCATCGATGGTGAGCGTTACCATTTCGGTCGAGAGACTTTCCGGCGTTCCAAAATCTTTTTGTGGCTGGTAGGTCATGCTGGGTTTTCCTCGGCTATCGACCTTAGCATAAAATCTTCGCGAAAGTGAGTGATGGCTGACATTACCGGATAAGGCGTGAAGCCGCCCAACGCGCAAAGCGATCCGAACTTCATCGTTTCCGACAAGTCCGCAATCAAGGCGAGATTGGCCTCTACATTCTTACCCGCAATAATCTGATCCAGCGTTTCCACCCCGCGCGTGCTGCCCAAGCGGCATGGTGTACATTTGCCGCAGCTTTCAACGGCGCAGAATTCCATCGCAAAACGCGCCATCTGCGCCATGTCGACCGTGTCATCGAATACAGTGATCCCGGCATGGCCGATCAGCGCATCGGCAGCTGCAAACGCCTCATAGTCGAATGGCAGGTCGAACTGGGCAGGCGGAATATAGGCTCCCAGTGGTCCTCCGACCTGAACACAGCGCACCGGACGGCCCGAATCTGTGCCGCCACCGATATCGTTGACCAGCTCACCAAGCGTGATACCGAACGCGACTTCAAACAATCCGCCGTGCTTCACATTGCCTGCAAGCTGGACTGGCATTGTGCCTTTGGATCGGCCCATCCCGAACGCGGCATAGGCTTCGCCGCCGTTTGCCAATATCCAAGGCACTGCTGCGAGTGTCAGGACGTTGTTGACCACGGTCGGCTTGCCGAACAGGCCTTCAAGGGCAGGTAACGGGGGTTTGGCACGCACTTCGCCACGCTTGCCTTCAAGGCTATTGAGCAGCGATGTTTCCTCGCCGCAGACATACGCACCAGCTCCAACGCGCACTTCGACTGAAAACGGGACTATCAAATGCGCGCTTGCCGCGACCGCAGCCTCCATTTTGGCAATCGCATGCGGATATTCGGAACGGATGTAGACATACCCCTTGCTCGCCCCAACCGCGAGACCGGCAATTGCCATGCCTTCGATCAGCATGAAGGGATCGCCTTCCATCACCATTCGGTCGGCAAAGGTTGCGCTGTCGCCTTCATCGGCGTTGCAGACGATGTATTTTTGATCAGCAGCGGCACCGGCAACGGTTTTCCACTTAATCCCGGCTGGAAAGCCTGCGCCACCGCGTCCGCGTAAGCCCGATGCCAACACCGCCTCGATTGTCGCTTCGGCCCCTATCTCTCGCGCTTTGGCAAGGCCAAGCCATCCATCGGTTGCGTAATAATCGTCGAGCGATGTTGGTCGCGTTTTGCCCGCACGGGCAAATGTCAGCCGGGCTTGTTTGGCGATAAAGGGGTGGTCCTCGATCCGACCGAGGCAAGGAGCTGTGCCATCGATAATCGCTGCGACCTGATCGACCGAGACTGGGCCGTAGCCAACGCCGTCAACGTCCGCCAGCGGCTCTAGCCAGTGCATTCCCCAGCTGGATACGCGCTCGACCTCAACGCCTGCCGCCACAAAGGCAGCTGCGACGACATCCGCGCCGCATGCCAGTGCCAAGGCGTCGTCGGATATCCGGACCTTCATATCGTTGCCATCAATGCAGAAAGTCGTTCTTGGTTTAGGCGAGCATAGACTTGGTCGCCAATCATCGCCGCCGGACCAACCGAGCATAGGCCAAGGCAGTAAATCGCTTCGACCTTCACGCGGTTTTGGTCCTCGGTGAACGGGATCAACGCCTCCACACCGCGTGCCTTACACGCTTCGGCACGGCACAATTTAATGACGGGGCGTGTTTCGACTTCTTTTCGGAAATCATGATAGAAACTGACCACGCCGTAAACTTCGGCGCGGGTGAGATTCAACGCATGCGCAATCTCCCGCATCGCATCCTCGCTGACATGGCCGAATACTTTTTGAACACCGTGCAGGATCGGGAGAAGCGGCCCTTCGCGTCCTTCATGTTCGGCCAGAATGTCAGCAATTGCAGTCATCTAGAACACCACCACGCTGCGGATGCTTTCACCCGCGTGCATGAGGTCAAAGCCCTTGTTGATTTCTTCAAGGCTCAGGACATGGGTAATCATTGGATCGATCTCGATTGTGCCGTCCATATAAAGGTCGACAATCTTCGGCACGTCGGTCCGGCCTTTCGCCCCGCCAAATGCGGTGCCGCGCCAGTTGCGCCCGGTCACCAGTTGGAATGGCCGCGTGCTGATTTCTTTGCCGGCCTCGGCAACGCCGATGATGATGCTAGTGCCCCAACCGCGGTGGCAGGCCTCAAGCGCTTGGCGCATCACGGTGGTGTTGCCGGTACAGTCGAAAGTGTATTCGGCACCGCCATCGGTCAGCGCAACCAGATGTTGGACAATGTCACCTTCCACGTCTTTTGGATTGACGAAGTGGGTCATGCCGAACTTCTTGCCCCATTCTTCGCGCGCCGGGTTAATATCGACGCCAACAATCATGTTGGCTCCCGCCATCCGTGCGCCCTGCAACACGTTGAGGCCGATGCCACCAAGACCGAAGATGATGACGTTGTCGCCGGGTTGGACCTTGGCCGTGTTGGTCACCGCGCCAACGCCGGTGGTAACGCCGCAGCCGATATAGCAGGCGCTGTTGAACGGCGCATCCTCGCGGATTTTGGCCACCGCGATCTCGGGCAAAACCGTGAAATTGGAGAAGGTCGAACAGCCCATATAATGGAAGATGGTTTGGCCTTTGTACGAAAACCGCGAGGTGCCATCGGGCATCAGGCCTTTTCCCTGCGTTGCGCGGATTGCGGTGCACAGATTGGTTTTGCCCGAGAGGCAACTTTTGCACTGCCGACATTCAGGGGTGTAAAGCGGGATGACATGGTCGCCGGGTTTTACGCTCGTTACGCCTGCGCCAATCTCGCGCACGATCCCGGCACCTTCATGACCGAGCACGCTCGGAAAGATCCCCTCGCTGTCGAAACCGTCCAGAGTGTAGGCATCGGTATGGCAGATACCCGTCGCCATAATCTCGACCAAGACCTCACCCGCCTTTGGCCCCTCAAGATCGAGTTCGACAATCTCAAGCGGTTTTTTCGCTTCAAAGGCAACAGCGGCACGGGTCTTCATCGGGGAATGCTCCTGACTAAAATTTCTACGATAGTGGCGGTAAATTTGTTTTCGTTCGACTGCGCCAGCGCTCATTGCGGTTCCGGTAATGCATAAACATGTACCTTATGCCCGCAATGCTGTAAAAATGAAATGAGCGCTGCACCGGACATTCCGATCGTGGCGGTGTTACGCAGCGGATGTACGTTGACACATACCGCCGATGCTAACCGCGAATCCAGCACGATTTTAACCCCGTTTTTTTCGCAGTTGAAACCAGCCAGCGGCGTAACCGAACCAGGTGTCACGCCTAACAGGCGCTTCATGTCTTCGGCTTTGCCAAAACTTAGTTTTTTTGAACCGATAACGGCTGGAAGGGCCTTCAAGTCAACCCGCGCATCATGCGGCGCCGTGACTAACCAGAATTGGCCGCCCGCATCTTTCAGAAAAAGATTTTTGGTATGCGCGCCAGCAATATCTTCGTGCAATTTGGCGCTCGCCTCGACCGTAAACACGGCCTCATGCTCGTGCATAGTCCAGGCAATACCCAAGCTACCGAGCGCATTTAGCATGGCTTGTTCCTGAGACATTTGGCTTTGCTACTTGAACACCACCGTGCGGCTGCCGTTCAGCATCACACGGTGTTCAAGATGTAGCTTAACGGCACGCGCCAGCACCCGGCTTTCGGTATCCTGACCCTGTGCAATCAAATCTTCGACCGTGTCGGCGTGGTCAACGATCGACACGTCTTGGGTAATGATCGGTCCCTCGTCGAGGTCAGGCGTCACGTAATGCGCTGTCGCACCGACCATTTTGACACCGCGCTCATAGGCCCGGTGATATGGCTTTGCGCCTTTAAAGCCGGGCAGGAAGCTGTGATGGATATTGATTACCCGTCCGTCAAGTTTGCGGCAAAGTTGGTCGGATAGCACCTGCATGTAGCGGGCGAGGATAATCAAATCGACTTCTTGCTCCTCTGCCATAGCAAGCAGCTTGGCTTCTTGCTCCAACTTAGTTTCGGGCGTGATTGGCATATGGTGAAAGGCGATGCCTTCATGTTCGGCGCGACGTTGCCAGTTCAAATGGTTGGAGACAATACTGGTCACGTCCATCGGTAACCGGTTGGTCGAGGTCCGGTAGAGGAGGTCATTCAGGCAATGGCCGCCTTGGCTCACCATAATCATTGCCCGCAGTTTCTTGCGCAGGTCGTGGATGCGCCACTCGAGCCGAAACGCAGTCGCGACTGGCATGAAGGCATCTGTGAAACGTTCCGATGTCATTCCGTTAGCGCAGGAAATCGCCACGCGCATGAAAAAGCGTCCGGTATTTTCGTCACCATACTGGGAGCTTTCGACAATGTTGCAATCTTGACTGGCAATCGAATTGGCCACAGCCGCGACAATCCCTTTGCGGTCCTCGCACGCTATCAACAGAACAAAATCAGCCCCAAAATGCATATACAACCCTGTCCACTCGTTTTATGGTGACCGCGTAGCGTCGTAACGCCCCACTATCCATCGCCCGGCATCATATATTAGGTCTTCTAATCGCAACATGTAGATGATGTGATTAGTTGAGGAATTAATTTTACCAATCAAGAAAATTTGGTCAGTTGCTTGCGGGGGACTCCGGTTTCAGTCTGCCCTACGAAAAATGGGCCCTTGCAATGTCGAGGGATGGTTGAGGGGAAAAAAATTGAAAACCTATTTAAAAATTTCAACAACGGCGTTTGTGCTTGCATCGTTCGGGGTAGGCGCATCGCCCGCTTTCGCTCAAGAAGCAGCCCAGGAAAATGACCGCAGTATTGCAGACATCGTCGTCACCGCCACCCGGCGTGAAGAGTCAGCGAACAAGGTGCCGCTCGCGATTACCGCGCTGAGTGGTGATACGCTGGGCGATCTTAACGTCACGAACTTTGAAAAGCTGGTTGAATATCTCCCTAACGTTCGGACGGCATCGCGTGGTCCGGGCGCATCGGTCATTTATATTCGCGGACTTTCAACCGACACACCCGGCTTACAAATTCAGGGTACCGCTGGTGTGAGCCCAAGCGTTGCACTGTATGTCAATGATGCGCCTGCTTCATTGGTCGGTCGTAATCTTGATCTCTATCCCGCAGATTTGCAGCGCGTTGAAGTGCTCGCCGGACCGCAAGGTACATTATTTGGCGCTAGTGCGATGGGCGGCGCGGTTCGGTATATCACGAACAAGCCGGACCTTGAGGATTTCCACGCCGGCTTTAACGGCAGCTATTCCTTCACCAAGGGTGGCGATGACAGCATTTCCGGTGACGCCTTTATCAACGTTCCCATCATTAAGGACCGTCTCGCGGTCCGTCTGGTTGTTTATAACAATAATCAGGGCGGTTATATCGACAATGTTGCCGCCACGTATCAAATGCCATTTGATGCGCATGTAGGTCAGGCTGGACGGCTTCCTACTGGCAACCCGTTGCTAGTAATGCGCGCGTTACAATCCTGCCAAAACACCCCGACAACTGTACTAGCGAACTGCAACGGCAGCCAGTACAATGCGCCGACGCGGCAAACCATCAACAATGACCGCTTTGTGGAAGATAACTACAATGACGCGTCATATAGAGGTGGTCGAATTTCGGCGGCGCTAAAGATCAATGACGATTGGTCAATTGACCTTATGCATATTCGTCAGCAACTGAATACCGATGGTGTGTTCGATTATGAGCCCGCCGTTGGTCCGTTGAAAGTTACGCAGTTCAACGAAAACTCGCTGCGCGACAAATTTGACCAGACAACATGGACCCTGAATGGCCGGTTGGGCGAGTTGAACCTGATCTACACCGGCTCCTATTTGAACCATAATGCGCTGCAGAAAGCAGATTACGCTTCTTATTCTAACATTGGCCTGTTTGTCCCCTATTACGAATGCGATCGGGGGGTCTATTATACCGCCGCATATAATGGCAACATCGGCAACACCTGCTACGCGCCGAGCAAGAGCTATCAGGTTCTCAACCGTACAAAACGGATGACGCACGAGTTCCGGGTAACGACACCGGCGGACAAGCGCATTCGCGCGACCGCGGGCTTATTCTATGACAAAATCAAGCTGTTGGATAACACCGACTGGTCGTATCTGCAGCAAGCGGCTGGCTTTATTTATCCGCGCCGCGCAAATCCCTCGGTCAATGCAATTGAAACTGGCATAAAGCCGGTTGCAGTCGGCTTTTTTAACGATGTTACGCGCCGGGATCGTCAGCTTGCCGCATATGGAGAGCTGTCGTTTGATGTAATCCCCGACAGACTAACTGTTACCGGCGGTGCCCGTTATTATGACGAAAAGGCATCGATGACTGGTTCGTCGAACACCAGTTTCGGGTTTGGCTCTCGCGGTATCTACAATCCGGCGACTGGAACGTACAGTGCTTCGGCAACCCCGCCGCAATTTTATGGCGTTAGTGCTAATCTCGCGCAGACCCTGGCAGGACTTTCACCCGCTAAGTATAACGGGTTCATCTTCAAGGGGAATGTTACTTACAAGCTTGATGAAGGCTCGTTGATTTACGCGACGTTCTCACAGGGTTTCCGGCCAGGTGGTTTCAACCGCAAGCCGTGTAACGTTGTGACGCCCGCATGTGACTCGCTGAAGCAATACGCGCCTGACAAAGTCAATAACTACGAAATTGGCGGCAAGTTTGCGCTGCTTGATCGGACTTTGCAGATCAATCTTGCGGCCTATCAGATCGACTGGACCAACATTCAGCAAACGGTGTTTGACCAGAATATCTCTAACCAGACCTTTACGGCAAACTTTAGCGACGGCCGGATCAAGGGTATCGAGGGCGATGTTACCTGGCGTGCGACCAGCGAGCTGACGTTTAACTCGGCGTTCTCGTACAATGACTCCGCATTGACGGCATATCGCAGGAACACGACGATCCTTAACCCGATTGGCAGTCCGCTTGCGTTAAGCCCCAAATTCCAGGGCAATTTGCGGTTCCGCTACGAAAAGGAACTGTCTTCAGGTCTGCGGCCATTTTTTGCGGCCGGCGTTCATTATGTTGGCAGCAGCATTTCGTCGGTGTTCAACAATGTTGACCTGAGGCTCCAGAGCTTCAATCCAACGCAAGGCTACGCGGCCCAGCTTCCGGTCACCTATAACGGTGTCTTGGTTCGTCCAGGTGATGTCGTTGCGCCGCTCGGCGGATCGCAGGATCAGGCGTCCTACACCACGTTTAACTTGAGCTTCGGTGCAAGCAAAGACGAATGGAGCCTTGAGGCGTTTCTCGAAAACTTGACCAATCAACGTCCCGAGCTGTTCAAGAGCGGCAATGACGGTGAACTTCGGATCACCACCTCGCGGCCATTTACCGCTGGTTTGCGCTTCTCTTACAAGATGTAAGCAATGACGCGGCGAGCCTTCCAACGTGCTGGAAGGCTCGCCGTATTTTTTCGGAAAGATGTTGCGGGCAAGTCTTTTTTGAAATGGGACAAGCATCCTAATTCTGGCTAACATACTACTAGTGCGTTGCCGGATGACAAGGATTCATAAATGACTGAGATTGCAGTGGCCCCGATTGACAGCGAAGCGCTGATCGGGCGTGCACGGTCTGTAATGCAGAATGCCGCGTTTGCAGATGCTGTTGATCTTTGTAACCAAGCCTTGACGGCGGAACCCGAAAACACTGATGCGCTTTACACCAAAGCCGTTGCCTTGCGTTTTCAACGTAAATGCAATGACGCGTTGCGCGTGATTGACAGGTTGATCGAAATCGACCCTGCCACGGGCAGGTCATATCAGGAGCGCGGACACTGCCAGCGTGATATGGGCGACGATGAAGCGGCTTTGGCCGCGTACCAGGAAGCTGTCACCCGCAACGCTGCTTTGCTCGCAAGCTGGAAAATGCTGGCCAACTTGCACGCATGCGCCGGGCGTGATGAGGCCGCCGATTTCGCCGATGCGCAATGCGAGTATCTTGGGAAGTTGCCACCTGAACTTTTGACCGTCGCCAGCATGATTCAGGAAGGCCGTTATTTAAAGGCGGAGACAATCTGTCGCCACTTTCTGCAATCTTATGGCCATCACGTCGAAGCAATGCGGTTTTTGGCAGAGATCGGAACCAAGTTCAGCGTGTTGGATGAGGCCGAGTTCCTGCTTGAATCGGCACTGGTATTGGAACCCGACAATTCGGGCGCGCACTTCGACTATGTCGATGTCCTCAACAAGCGTCAGAAATTTGCGCAGGCGCTGGAACAAGTCTCCATGCTGCGGGACAAGGAGCCCGATAGTCCACAGATCGATATGCTGTATGCCAACCAGAATTTGGCCGTAGGCAATTTCGATGTTGCGCTTAACATTTATCAGGATCGTGCCGGGAAGGCTCCCAATAACCCGGCTATCCATCTAACCCTCGGCCACGCACTAAAGACCACCGGTCGCCAACAAGACGCTATCGACGCATATACGCGAGCCTATCGCATCAAACCCGATTTTGGCGATGCCTATTGGAGTCTTGCCAACCTGAAGACCTACAAATTTGACGCCACGCAAATTGCTGCAATGCGTTCGCACGAAAGTGCGAAATCGACGCAGCTGGCGGACCGCTATCATCTCTGTTTTGCGCTCGGCAAAGCGCTGGAGGATCATGGCGATTGCGCAGCGTCCTTTGCTTATTATGAACGTGGAAACCGATTGAAGCGCGAAGAGGTCGGTTACGATTGGCGCAAGATTTCGAAGGAAATTGGGCTGCAGATCGAACATTGCACCCCAGCGTTATTTGCCGAGGCTGATGGTGCTGGTTGCCAGGCGGTAGATCCGATATTCATCTTGGGTCTGCCGCGGGCAGGCTCGACGCTGATTGAGCAAATATTGGCGTCACATAGCAAAGTTGAGGGCACTATGGAGTTGCCCAATATCCTGTCGCTTGCGCACCGCCTTGATGGACGCAGGCGGGTTGACGAAGAGGCGCGTTATCCTGCCAATCTCGGCGAATTGACGCATGACGAGCTGACCGAATTTGGCGAGGCGTTCATCGGCGATACGATGATCCACCGCAAGCAAGGCACACCCTATTTCATCGATAAAATGCCCAACAATTTCCGCCATATCGGGCTGATCCACATGATCCTGCCCAATGCCAAAATCATCGATGCGCGACGCGGCGCGATGGGGTGCTGTTTCTCGGGCTTCAAGCAACTCTTCGCCGAGGGGCAGGAGTTCACCTATGGCCTTGAGGAAGTCGGTCACTATTACAAAGACTATGTCGCGCTGATGGATCATTGGAACGCTGTCCTGCCCGGCAAAATTCTGCGGGTGCAGTATGAAGACGTCGTCGAAAATCTCGAAGTACAGGTGTGCCGTCTGCTCGACTTCTGCGGGCTGCCTTTTGAAGAGGCCTGTATAAACTTCCACCAGACCGAGCGCGCGGTACGCACCGCCAGTTCGGAACAGGTGCGGCAACCGATATTCAAAAGCGGCGTCGATCAATGGGAGCATTTTAGCGCCTATCTTGATCCGCTGCGCGAAACATTAGGGCCGGAACTGGCCGCAACCTGAGGGGGAATAACAATGGCGAGTATCGCACCGACCACGCCGGTCAACGCAGATCAGGTCTCCACGCTGGGGCAGCGCTGGTATGTCCTTATCATCATGATGCTCGCCTACACGATCAACATCGCTGACCGTTATGTGATGTCGACGGTGCTTGAGCCGATCCGGCTTGAGCTGAACCTGACCGATAGCGGCGTAGCATTTCTGACCGGAGTCTCGTTAGCGCTGTTCTATGTGACAATGGGCATTCCGCTGTCTTGGGTAGCGGACCGCTATAATCGCAAGAATTTGCTCGCTTTTTCAATGACGGTTTGGTCGGCTATGACGGCGCTTTGCGGGATGTCGCAGGGATATATGCAGCTTCTGCTCGCACGCATTGGCGTCGGGATTGGCGAAGCTGGCGGAACACCGTCATGCAATGCCATTGTCGCCGATTATTTCCCTGCCAGCCGCCGGGCGATGGCGATGACAGTCTTTGCACTTGGCGCACCGATCGGTGCCTGGTTGGGCGCAGATATGGCGGGTGCGGTCGCTGCTGAATATGGCTGGCGTGCCGCGTTTTACGTGCTTGGAGTTCCAGGCGTCATTCTTGCGTTAATCATTTACTTCACGATTAAAGAACCGGCGCGCGGGCGGCTTGATGCCGTATCCGATCAGCCCGCGCCGCCCGTTATCGAGACGATGAAATTCCTCTGGTCTCAAAAAGCGGCCGTACATGCGATGATGGGCAGTGGCCTTTCGGCGCTGTGGGGTTGGGGGCTGATGTGGTTCACGCCGACCTTCATCCAACGAACCTATGGTCTTGACGTCGGCGAGGCAGGGGCGGTGGTTGGACCAATCCACCTTATCATGGGTATAGCCGCGTCGCTGTTCACAGCATGGCTGGTGGCCCGCCCCGCTTATACAGATCCGCGCAAGATATTGCGGCTGCTAGGTGTTGTGACGGCCTTGGCGACAATTCCGTCGATCATCGCCTATTGGACAAATTCACTTAACGTCGCGACCGCGATGTGGTGGATATTTATCCCAGCAATTTATTTCTACATCGGCCCTGCGTTTTCATTAGCGCAGAATCTGGCGCCGCCAAAGATGCGGGCTATGTTCATCGCGATCTCGCTGCTGATTGCCAATGTGTTCAATCTGATCATCGCGCCGCAGGGTGTAGGCTTGCTCAGCGACTATTTCGCTGGTCCGGGCGGTGCGGATGCGGCGTCACTCCGGCTCGCATTGCTTGTCCTCGCGCCGACAGGATTTTGGGCGGCCTGGCATTACTGGCGTGCTGAAAAATACATCATCGAAGATCAGAAAAGAGCCTGTGGTTATGTCTAATCTCCCATTGAAATCTTACATCGACGGCGAATGGGTCGCGCCCGCGACATCGACCGCAACGGTTGAGGCTGTGAACCCTGCGACCGAGGAAGTTTGTGCGGTCGTTGCGGTTTGCGGGCATGACGACGTCGATAGGGCGGTCAATGCAGCGCGGGCGGCATTTGATTGCTATGCGGCAACCTCACTCGACGAGCGTATCGCACTCGTTGAAAAGCTGATCGCCATTTTTGAACGACGCTATGACGAGATGGTGACCGCTATCTCGACCGAAATGGGCGCGCCTTATGACCTGTCCTACAATGCGCAGGCCGAATGCGGCCCCGGCCATTTGAAGGAAACAATCACCGCCGCGCGCGCAATGGAGTGGGAGCGCAAGATCGGGAAGAACGCCCGTCTGGTGCGTGAACCCATCGGCGTTTGCGTTCTCATCACGCCTTGGAACTGGCCGATCAACCAGCTTGCGGCCAAGATTGGACCTGCGCTGATAGCGGGTTGTACGATGGTATTGAAACCCAGCGAATTGGCGCCACTATCAGCGCAACTCTTTGCTGAATTTATCGACGAAGCTGGTTTTCCGGCGGGCGTGTTCAACATGGTTCATGGTACTGGTCCGGCAATCGGTGATGCGCTAACCAGCCATCCTGAAGTTGATATGATCTCTTTCACCGGTTCGACACGGGCGGGTATTCAGGTCGCAAAGTCGGCTGCCGATACCGTGAAGCGCGTGTCGCAAGAGCTTGGCGGAAAGTCGGCGAATATCGTATTTGCTGATTCTGATCTGGAAGCTTCGGTAAAACGCGGCGTTCTACATTGCTTCGAGAATGCGGGCCAGTCTTGCAATGCGCCGACGCGGATGCTGGTCGAGGCCTCGGCTTATGACGCGGCGGTCGCAATTGCTGCTCGCGTCGCAAAGGATGCAAAGCTAGGCGATCCTATGGAAAAGGGCGGTCATTATGGCCCCGTTGTGAGCAAACTGCAGTTCGAGAAGATTCAGCGTTTGATTCAGGTCGGAATTGACGAGGGCGCGCAAGTGGTCGCGGGCGGCACCGGGCGGGCCGACGGCTTTGACCGAGGCTATTATGTCAAACCAACGGTTTTTGCTGGCGTCCACAACAAGATGGCGATTGCGCAGGAGGAAGTGTTCGGTCCGGTGCTGGTCATGATCCCGTTTGCGGACGAACCCGACGCCATCGGAATCGCCAACGACACGCCCTACGGGCTGGCGGCGTATGTTCAAAGCGGTGACCTTGAACGGGCTCGCCGGGTATCGCGCCGGATGCGCGCTGGTGGGGTTAGCATCAATGGCGCAGGGCAGGATTATGCTTCGCCCTTTGGCGGCTATAAGCAATCGGGCAATGGCCGCGAATGGGGCGAGTGGGGCCTGCACGATTTCCTTGAGATCAAAGTCATCAACGGCTTTGACGGATGAAGCTAACCGACA
>JANONL010000281.1:0-6538 GCA_031420815.1 Sphingomonadales bacterium
AGCACAAGGCGCGCAGATCATCCAGCCGCCGGAACTTTTTTCCGGTCCTTATTTTTGTAAGACACAAGAAGAAACGCATTTCGCGCTCGCCCGCCCGACGCTGGAGCATCCATCGGTACGCGCCATGGCAAAGCTCGCCAAGCAACTGGGCGTTGCAATTCCCACCAGCTTCTTCGAGCGCGACGGTTCACATTTTTACAACACGCTGGCGATGATCGACGCCAACGGCGAAATTCTCGGGACGTATCGTAAGAGCCACATACCAGATGGCCCCGGCTATCAGGAAAAATATTATTTTCGCCCCGGCAACACCGGGTTCAAGGTTTGGGATGTGTTTGGTTGCCGCATCGGCGTGGGGATCTGCTGGGACCAGTGGTACCCGGAATCCGCGCGGGCAATGGCGCTGATGGGCGCGGAGATGCTGTTCTATCCCACAGCAATCGGTGCCGAACCTCAGGACGATACGCTCGACACAAGGCACATGTGGCGCCGCGCGATGGTCGGCCATGCTGTGTCGAACTGTATGCCCGTAATCGCTGCCAACCGTGTCGGCAGCGAAGGCGATCACGGCGGCACTCCGCAAAAATTCTACGGCACCAGCTTCATCGCCAATGAATGGGGCGATGTAGTGCTCGACTTGGACGACAGCGAGACAGGGTTGCTGGTCGCAACCTTCGACCTTGATCAAGCCCGCGCCCACCGCGCCAGCATGGGCTTCTTCCGCGACCGCAGGCCTGAACTTTATGGCCGGTTGACCGAGGATCGTTAACTGTCCGGTCTGTATCTCATCGCCCTTGGTTCTAACCAGCGGCACGGCCAAGTCGGCTCGCCAACGTCTATATTGGGCGAAGCAATCATCGCGCTTGAAATGCCGGATATCGACGTTTTCGCGCAGTCGCCGATTATTTACAGCGCCGCAATCGGCCCCTCGCAGCGCATATACGCCAACGCCGCAGTTGTAATCACCACTTCGCTTGATCCGCCTGCTCTGCTCAGTCGCTTGCACGAAATGGAAGCATATTTCGGTCGCGAACGGCGCGGTCAGCGCTGGCGATCGCGCGTGCTCGATCTGGACATAATATTGTGGTCCGGCGGCATCTGGGCAGATGATAATCCTGCACTGGCAATCCCGCATCCTGCGATGCGGAGCCGCGGGTTTGTCCTGACCCCGGCGGCGATGATTGCCCCTAATTGGCGTGAACCGATAACCGGCCTGACCATCCGCCAGCTACAATCGCGCTTTAACCGGCCAAAGCCGCTTGACGATGAAAGATAGCGCCATTAGGGGAGGCGCTCTCGCATCGCACTACATCTCGTGGTGCCGGTCGGGCCCTTAGCTCAGTCGGTAGAGCAACTGACTTTTAATCAGTAGGTCGCTGGTTCGAACCCAGCAGGGCTCACCACTTGTTTTTTACTTTGCCCGAACCAGCGTCTTCGTGGCCAAATTGCAAATCGATCCAGCGTGAAAAAAACCAGCAAGACTCACAAGAATTTTTTTCCAAAACTAAGCTTTTGCTTTCAAACTCGCGGCTACTTTGACGCCATGGCGTTCCAGCGCTTCGACGATTTTGCCTGCCCCTTCCAGATCGCCCCAGAACATCGGGCCACCACGATAGATCGGCCAGCCATAACCGTAGATCCAGACGACATCGATATCCGATGCGCGCTGTGCTTTACCTTCTTCCAGGATGAGATGGCCTTCATTGACCATCGGATATAGCGTGCGTTCCACGATTTCCTGATCGGAGATTTCTCGCTTCGGCAAGTTCGACGTCGCGCGGAATTCTTCGATAATTGCGAGCGCTTCTCCGCTCGGCGTGCGCACGCGTTTTTCGTCGTAATCGTAAAACCCTTTGCTGTTCTTCTGACCAAACCGCCCGACGGCGCACAGCGCGTCGCGGATAGTTTCGACCTTGGTCGGATCGCGATGCCAGCCGATATCGAGCCCTGCAAGATCGCTCATCTGGAAGGGTCCCATCGGCATGCCGAAATCGGTATGGACTGTGTCGATCTGCGCAGGTGTAGCGCCTTCGAGCAGCAATTGCATTGCCGGAATCTGGCGCTGCGACAACATACGGTTACCGATAAAGCCGTGGCACACACCGGCAACAACCGCGACTTTGCCGATCTTTTTGCCAAGCGCCATAGCGGTTGCTAGAACTTCGGGCGCGGTTTTTTCGCCGCGCACAACTTCCAGCAGCTTCATGACATTGGCGGGCGAGAAAAAGTGCATGCCAAGCACATCCTGCGGCCGCGACGTACTCGCAGCGATTTCGTCAACGTTCAAATAGGAAGTGTTGGAGGCGAGTATTGTGCCCGGCTTAGTAATCTTGTCGAGTTTACCGAAGACCTCCTTTTTGACGTCCATGCTTTCGTACACGGCTTCGATAATAAGGTCGCAATCGGCCAGATCGTCCAGCGATAATGTCGGCGTCAGCGCCGCCATCATCATTTCGACTTTCTCGGTCGTGAACCGGCCCTTGGCCGCCGACGCTTCATAATTTTTCCGGATCACACTAACGCCGCGGTCCAGATTTTCTTGCACCATCTCGACAATAGTTACGGGAATGCCAGCAGTCAGGAAATTCATCGAAATTCCGCCGCCCATCGTGCCCGCGCCGATGACGCCGACACGTCTGATATCGCGGAGCGCGATGTCCTTGGGCAGACCGTCGATCTTCGCCGCCTGCCTTTCGGCAAAGAACATATAGCGCTGCGCAGCCGATTGCGATCCGCCCATCAGCTTCAGAAATTCGCCGCGCTCAAACTTTAGCCCCTCGTCGAACGACAACCGCGTCGCCGCCCCGACACAAGCGAGATTGGCATAAGGCGCATCGAAGCCTTTCCATTTACGAGCGTTTGTCGCTTTCAGTTGTTCGATCACGCCAGCGTCGCCTCGGACCGGCAAATCACGCGTCGGGCGCGGGCCTTTGATGATCATCTCACGCGCAAACGCAATCGCGTCTCGCGCCAGCGTGGATTCGCCCGCGAGTGCATCGACCAGCCCCATTTCCTGCGCCCTAGCCGCCAATACCGGTTCTCCCAGGGAGCACATCGTTGCGGCCGCCTCGACCCCGACCAATCGCGGCAAACGCTGCGTTCCACCCGCGCCCGGCAACAGGCCAAGCTTTACCTCTGGCACGCCAAGCTTCGCCGACGGCACCGCGATGCGATAATGGCACACCAATGCGGTTTCCAGACCCCCGCCCAGCGCTGTTCCGTGAATAGCGGCGATAACAGGCTTGGACGCGCCCTCGATCATATTGAGCACTGCGTTGAAATCGGGACCTTGTGGTGGCTTTCCGAACTCGGTGATATCGGCCCCCGCGATGAAGGTCGAGCCGTCGCAGCGCAGCACGATCGCCATTACTGCATCGTCGGCCAGGCCTTCAGCAAAACTATCCTGCAGCCCCTGCCGCACATGCCAGCTCAGCGCGTTGACTGGCGGATTGTTGACGAGGACGACCAAGACTTCGCCGTGGCGCTCGGTTGTAACGGACTGCATACAGACTCTCCTAAATGATCGGGAAATGTTTGGGACTGCGAGGACCGCCGAGTCAACTTGTTACATCATCGGGCACCCGCAAAATGGCAAGTGCGGACGTGCTTACCGCTTGCTCTCGTGGCATTGCTTGTTGGCCGGATACGGCACTTTCCCGTCCGACCATAAATGTTGCCCCTAGATCGGCCGGCCTTCGCAGATTTGGATAATATCGATTCATTTATCGCCACGCGCGCGCGACATTTCGAACGTCACTCGCTGCGCTTATCCAAATTGTTATCATAATTTTGTGATTTTTTAACCTGTTACCGCTATTGTCTAGTGCATCCGAACAGGCTGAACTGCGGGAAATGCTCTAATGTACGATGTAATGGTAATTTTCGGGACGCGGCCCGAAGCGATAAAATTATTCCCCGTAGTCAACGCATTGAAGGCACAAAAGAGAATTTCATGTTCCGTGTTGGTGAGCGCCCAGCACCGCGAGATGCTTGACCAAGTGCTGTCGATCAGTGGCATTGTTCCCGACTTTGACCTAGATATCATGCAGCCCGGCCAGTCGCTTGATGCCTTGACTGCGAGGCTGTTACAATCAATTGGCGGCGTACTTGATAACGCCAAGCCAGACCGTGTTGTCGTACAAGGCGACACCGCTACCGCAATGGTAGGCGCACTTGCTGCTTATTATCGCAAAATTCCTGTAAGCCATGTCGAAGCAGGTTTACGCAGTTACGACATTTATCAGCCATGGCCCGAAGAGGTGAACCGCAAAATTATTGGCACAATCGCCGATCAGCATTTCGCGCCTACCGATGTGTCCGCAGCGGCATTGAAAGCAGAGGCCATCAATGCGGATGGTATTTTCATCACCGGCAACACAGTGATTGACGCACTGCACTGGGTCACCGATCGCATCGCGCATCGCCCGGAGATGGCGGCTGGATTAGCAGATATCGAAGCTCGCTTTGCCAGCAAGAAAATCATCGGCATCACCACCCACCGTCGCGAGAACTTCGGCGATGGAATGGTGAATATCGCAGCCGCCATTGCCGAAATTGCGAAACGAAACGACGTTGCTTGCATCTTCCCGGTCCACCTAAACCCAAATGTCCGTGCGGTGATGGACAAGGCGCTAGGCAAACTCGACAATGTCGCAATGATCGAACCGCTAGACTATCCGCATTTCGCCCGGTTGCTGTCGATCAGCCATGTCATGCTAACAGACAGCGGAGGTGTGCAGGAAGAAGCCCCTGCCCTGGGCAAGCCGGTTTTGGTCATGCGCGATACGACCGAGCGCCCCGAAGGTGTGGCCGCTGGTACCGCAAAGCTCATCGGCACCGACAAAAACCGTATAGTTTCCGAAATTTTCACTCTTTTGGACGATGATACCGCATATTCGGCGATGGCCCGCGCCCACAATCCTTTCGGGGATGGTAAGGCAAGCCAGCGCATTGCGGAGATTATACTGAATGCTAGTCGACAAAAAACCTGACGTTTGCGTCCTAGGCTTGGGCTATATCGGCCTGCCAACCGCCGCGGTGATCGCAAGGTCGGGCTGCAAGGTTCTGGGTGTCGACGTTAACGCGAGCGTGGTTGATACTATCAACCGCGGTGAAATCCACATCGAAGAAGTCGATCTTGACGGTCTTGTTCAGGGCGTGGTCGTGCGTAAAATGCTGCGCGCATCGACAACGGTCGAAAAAGCTGACGTTTTCGTCATCGCCGTGCCAACACCTTTTGACGAAAAACACGCCCCGGATATCAGCTACGTCCTCGCCGCTGCAACTAACATCGCTGCGGTATTAAAGGCTGGCGATACAGTCATTCTTGAATCGACATCGCCTGTTGGAACTACCGACAAAGTGCGTGACCTAATCGCAAAACTGCGGCCTGATCTCAAAATTCCGGGCATCAGCGTCGAAACGCCCGACGTTTCGATCGCATATTGCCCAGAGCGGGTATTGCCGGGTCGCATCCTTGAAGAGCTGACCAACAACGACCGCTCGATCGGTGGCATCACGCCGCGCTGCGCGCGCAAGGCGCTAACCTTTTACAAACGTTTCGTACGTGGCGAATGCGTCACCACAGATGCAAGATCGGCCGAAATGACCAAACTGGTCGAGAACGCCTTTCGTGATGTCAACATCGCCTTTGCCAACGAGTTGTCGATGGTGGCAGACCATATGGGACTCGATGTGTGGGAAGTCATTCGTCTCGCCAATCGTCATCCAAGGGTCAACATCTTGCAGCCCGGGCCTGGCGTCGGCGGTCACTGTATCGCTGTCGATCCATGGTTTATCGTCCACGGTGCGCCCGATCAAAGCCCGCTGATCCGTACCGCGCGTCAGGTAAATGATGGCAAGGTGAACCATGTAATAGCTCAAGCAAGCGCGATGATTGAGGCTGATCCCGACATGATTGTCGGCTGCATGGGCTTGGCATTTAAAGCAAACATCGATGATTTCCGCGAAAGTCCGGCAAAAAAGGTAACCGCCGAATTGGCGCGCCGTTTCGGCAACCGTATTCGCATTGTCGAACCTTATGCGGCGGAATTGCCAATTGAGTTTGCACAAACCGGAGCAACACTGACAGACATCGATCACGCGCTGCTGGAATGCGATATGCTGATTACTTTGGTCGACCATGACGCATTCAAGGCGATCCCGCTGGCTGAGCGCGCGCAAAAGCTTGTCTACGACGTGCGGGGAATATGGCATGATCAGCCATTAAGCCATCACGTGAACGAAACGCGGCTGAAGCTGATCGGTTAAGGCAACCATACCAATCGGCCTGTCAGGTTGAATTCGACTTTTGTAATCCCCTGCTTTCGGATAGTGGATGGATCGGCGCTGATGCCGATGAGAGGACCTCATGCAAAAAGCAAAACCCGGCGCGCCTGAACACGATATGTCGCGACTCCAGACTGGCAAAAAATTGGAAAGCTGGTGGATCGCCATTTCGGTTATCGCGCTGACCCCGCTCATCCACACTATAATGACTTGGGATAGCGACGGACTACTTTCCAGCAGAGCATTTGCT
>JANONL010000282.1:0-7983 GCA_031420815.1 Sphingomonadales bacterium
GGCTCGGACGGTGACGATTAATCTCGCGGAATCGCCATTGTCGTGGCTTCATGCGCGCGGGCTTTTGACCGACCGGCAATTGCTGGCCGGGGAAAAACTACGCGCCGATTATGAAACGGCTGCGCTCGGACCGAATGTCACCATGCAGTGGGAGGATATACCGCTAAGTCGCCAAAAACGCGGCGCGCCGTCGGGTCTCAATCGAACCGAGCGGATGATATCGGCAAAGCGCCGGTTCGATTGCGCGCTTTCGGCGCTGGGACCGGATCTGTCGGACATCGCGTGGCGCGTCATCTGCGCGGGCGAAACCATCCCGGTTGCCGAACGGAAAATGGCGTGGCCGGTGCGATCGGGGAAACTGGTGCTGCGGATTGCGCTCGAGCGGCTGGCCGTGTTTTACCGGCTGTCGGATTAAGATGCCATCTCTTCCATCAGCATCGCCAGTTCGAGCCAGCGTTCCTCTGCTGCATCCTTCTCGGCGCGCAGGCTATCGACCTTGGCCATCAACTCGGCAAAGCGCACCGGGTTTCCCGTGTAGAGCGTCGCGTCTGCCATCTCGGTTTCGGCGGCTGCAATCTCGGTGTCGATTTCGGCTATCCGCCCCGGTAGCAGGTCATAATCGCGCTGGGCCTTGTAAGACAACTTGGCGGGGCGCACCGTCGTCACTCGGTTCGTCGCAGTTTCGGCTGTGCGCTGGCTTACCTTTGTTACCTTATGCTCAGGTCGCCGGTCCCGCTTCGCCTCCCAGTCGGCATAGCCACCGGCAATGATATCGACCGTGCCCGAACCGTCGAGACCCAGCGTCAGAGTCACCGTGCGGTCGAGGAAATCGCGGTCGTGACTTACGATCAGCACAGTGCCGTCGTAATCGGCGATGACTTCCTGCAACAGGTCGAGCGTTTCAAGATCGAGGTCGTTGGTCGGCTCGTCGAGCACCAGCAAATTGGCCTCGCGGGCAAATTCGCGGGCGAGCAGGATGCGCGAGCGCTCGCCGCCCGACAATGTGCCGATCCGTGCCTCGATCAGTTCGGGGTCGAACAGGAATTCCTTTAGATAGCCCTGCACGTGCTTTTTGACACCGCGCACCATGATCCAGTCGCTTCCCTCGGCAAGCACATCGCGCACCTTTTTTTCGGGTGCGAGCAGTTTGCGTTGCTGGTCGATGACGATACCGGTCAGCGTTTTGGCGAGCTTTACGCTGCCGCTGTCGGGCATCAGCTCGCCGGTTAGCATGCGGATGAGGGTAGTCTTGCCCGTTCCGTTGGCACCGACAATCCCGATCCTGTCACCGCGCTGGATACGTAGCGTAAAGTCCTTGATGATAATTCGTTCGCCCGCCTCCTTCTCCGTTCGTGCTGAGCTTGTCGAAGCATCAGCATGCGCAACATGTCCTTCGACAAGCTCAGGACGAACGGTAGTGGGGAAGCTCTTACAGACATTCTCGGCATTGATGACGGTCTTGGTTTTGCTGTCATCGTTCGAAGCTGCCAGCTTCGCCGTCCCTTGCGGCCCCATCATTGCCGCCCGTGCTGCACGCATTTCCCACAGTTTCGCCAGCCGCCCCTGATTACGCTTGCGCCGCGCTGTCACGCCGCGTTCGAGCCAGTGCGCCTCGATCTTCAGCTTGGCATCCATACGGTCGGCATTGCGCGCGTCCTCGGCATAAACCCGCTCGGTCCATGCATCATAGCCACCAAAGCCGATTTCGCTCCGCCGCAGCAGCCCGCGGTCGAGCCAGAAAGTCTGCTTGGTCAGCCGCGTCAAAAACGTCCGATCATGGCTGATAACCATGAACGCGCCTTTGTACCGCATCAGCCATTCTTCGAGCCATTCGATGGCAGCAAGATCCAAATGGTTGGTCGGTTCATCGAGCAGCAACAGGTCGGGTTCGCTCGCCAGCGCCCGGCAGATAGCAGCGCGGCGGCGTTCTCCGCCAGATGCAGTTGCGGCTTCGCGGTCAAGATCGATACCCAACTGATCGGCGATTGCACGCACGGCGTGCTCTGCTGGTCCGCGTTCGCCATGGATCGCAAAATCGAGAAGTGTTTTGAACGGCGCAAAATCGGGGTCTTGGTCAAGCATCACAATATTGGTGCCGGGCACCACAACGCGCTTACCCTTGTCCGCTTCGACCGAACCGGAAACCAGCTTCATCAACGTTGTCTTGCCCGCACCATTACGTCCGATCAGCGCCAGCCGGTCGCGCGCGCCGATGAACAGATCGATATCCTGAAACAGCCAGCCGCCGCCTTGCTGCAGTGCCAGCCCTTCAAAGGCAAAGATCGGTGGTTGCGACATGGTCCGGGGCGGATAGGGGGAACGGCTTCGCGCCACAACCCTATTCCGTTCGTGTCGAGCCCTTCGGTTGGCTTACAGCCGCCCAGGATAAACTTGGCCATGAGCCAAGACGAGATACGCACCGGTCGCGCGCACCTTCACGGCCTTTCGTTTTCGCTTGAGGCGAATGGATTTCTTGACGATGCGATTGCATTTGCGCAAGACCCGGGGATGCGCACGATTTATCTCAACGGCCAATATGTCCCCGAAGCCGAGGGCAAGATTTCTGTCTTCGACCGCGGCTTTTTGTTTTCGGATTCGGTTTACGAGGTCGTGTCGGTGCTGGACGGCAGACTGGTAGATTTTGATGGTCACGTCCGGCGCCTTGCACGCTCGCTCGGAGAACTCGGCATCAATAGCGCGCCGGAATCCGGGGATTGGCTGGCGATTTGCCGCGAACTGGTTGTCCGCAATGCGCTTGAAGAGGGCATGATTTACTGGCAAGTCACGCGCGGCGCGCCTGCCGACCGCGACTTTGTCTTTCCGCCCGGCAACACAACGCCGACCATATTGGCTTTTACCCAAAGTCGCACGCTGGCCGATAACCCCGCTGCCAAAACGGGTATCAAGGTGATCACCGTGCCTGACCTACGTTGGGGCAGGGCGGATATCAAAACCACTCAATTGCTTTACGCATCGCTGATGAAAAACGAGGCCATTGCGCAAGGTGCGGACGATGCATGGATGGTGCGCGACGGCATGGTTACCGAGGGGACAGCGCAAAATGCCCATATCGTCAGCAACAACGGCATGCTGATAACCCATCCGCTCGATCGCAATATCCTGCACGGCATCACGCGTGCGGCGGTTCTGCCGCTTGTTTTGCAGCAAATCGAAGAACGTGCCTTTTCAGTAGAAGAAGCAGAAAATGCGGCTGAGGCCTTTATCTCGTCGGCATCCGGCTTTGTCATGCCGGTGGTCAGCATCAATGGCAAAGCAATCGGGGACAGCAGGCCCGGCCCGGTCACCATGACGCTGCGCACGGCATATGTCGATTGGGCGCGCAAGACATCCATCTAAAGGAACTATCGCGTTCATTCTGCGTTACTATTCTCTCGTGCATTTAACTGCACTTGGACCAATCAGAACGGGAGAATGAACGTGAAGAATATGATGCTTTATGCCGCAGCAGCGGTTGTTGCTTTTGTGCCGACCACAACATTTGCGGCTGAAATTCATATTGAAGCGAAAAATCCCGTTGTCGAATTGTCGGTAGCCGAAGTCATCGAGAGCGCACCCGACACCGCCGCATTTTCGACGGGCGTCGAGACCAGTGCACCCACCGCGTCGGCAGCTTTACGTCAGAATTCGGCAGAGGTCGCAAACGTGATCGCCCAACTGAAAAAATTGGGAATCGCCGCAAAAGACATTCAGACGAGCGGGATAAACTTGAACGCCGAATATGATTATGTCCAGGCAACCCAGAAAAACCGGTTTAAAGGTTATCGCGTGTCCAATCAGGTGCAGGTAAAAATTAGGGATATCGCGAAACTTGGCGGGATAATGGACTCGGTGGTTGCATCGGGTGCAACGAATATCAACGGGCCGTGGTTTTCAATCGACAACGATAGCGATGTCAAGAAAGCCGCCCGCGCCGCCGCGCTCGCCAGCGGCAAGGCACAGGCTGAAAGCTACGCTCGCGCCGCCGGTTTTAGCGGCGTGAGGTTGTTGTCGGTCAGCGAGGGTCTGGTCGGCCAGCCCATGCCTTATGTCAAAACGGGGCAAAGGATGATGGCAGAAGCTGCAGACGCTTCGGTGCCGATTGCTCCGGGGCAGGTTGGAACGTCGGTTGTGCTGTCGCTGCAATATGAGATGGTGCGTTAATCGCACGCCACAGCGATACTAAAGGTTACCAATTGCTTGACGGGCCATTCAGTTTGGGTTCAACGCTGCCGTCATAAAACTGCGTCATGTTGAACAAAACTTCTGTGTTGGCGGCCTTCGCGCTTGCTCTCCTTTCGAGTTCGATGCCGGTCGACGCCCGGCGTGGCGAACAGGACGACGTCCGTCAGGATATGCGCGCAGGCAAGGTGAAATCTTTACGCGAGTTGGAGGCATCGGTCATTCCGCGGATGCGCGGCATGCAGTATCTTGGGCCGGAGTACGACAATTCGGCGCAGGTTTACCGGCTGAAGTTTATTGACCGGGACCGCGTGATATTTGTTGACGTCGACGCGCGCACTGGCAAGATTTTGCGCCAGCGTTGATAGCATTTTGCGCCAGGGTAGCTATCTGCTAGCGCGTTTCTGTTACACTGATATGCACTTAAAGGGGACAGCATGCGCATCCTGATCGTTGAAGACGAGCCGACGCTTGGCCAACAGTTGAAATCGACATTAGAAGGGGCGGGCTATGCCGTTGACCTTTCAGTTGATGGCGAAGACGGCCATTATATGGGCTCAACCGAAAATTATGACGCGATAATCTTGGATCTGGGCTTGCCTGAAATCGACGGGCTGACGGTGCTCGACCGCTGGCGGAAGGAAGGCCGGAAATTCCCTGTGCTGGTGCTGACGGCGCGCGATAGCTGGTCCGACAAGGTTGCCGGCCTTGACGCCGGGGCTGATGATTATCTCGCCAAACCGTTCCAGACCGAAGAGCTGATTGCAAGGTTGCGGGCTTTGATCCGCCGCGCGTCGGGCAATGCTTCGTCCGAATTGACCGTTGGCGAAGTGCGTCTCGATACGCGTTCGGGCCGGGTAACATTGGGCGGCCAACCGGTGAAGCTGACCGCGCAGGAATATAAGCTGCTGTCGTATCTGATGCATCACAAGGGCAAGGTCGTATCGCGCACCGAACTGATCGAGCATATTTACGATCAGGATTTCGACCGTGATTCCAACACGATCGAGGTGTTTGTCACCCGCATTCGCAAAAAGCTCGGCCAAGATGTAATTTCGACGATCCGCGGCCTTGGTTATAGTCTTGAGGAACCGGTCAGCTGAACCAGCCAGCCGCCATAATAGCGGCGACGCCAAAGCCGATGGGCTGGCGGGCCCAGCTGCAAAGCACCGGGTCGTTAAGCCGGCGGATGATTTTGATTGCCGCTGTGTGGATTACGGTATTGCTGATTGGCGGCGGTGTCGCTCTTGACCGTGTGCTTACCAGTTCGGTTGAGCGCAACTTTGACAACCAGCTTGAATATGTGCTGACCGCGATGATCGCTTCAGCTGAAATCGGCAACGATGGTGAGGTGAAGATGAACCGGCCGCTTGGCGATCAGCGGTTTATGGAGCCCAACAGCGGATTATATTGGCAAATTACCGGCAAGGGCGCGATTCCGTTTCCGTCGCGGTCATTATGGGATCGCGAACTGAAAACGCAGGCCATTCCTAATGATCGCGCCGTCCATTTTCGCAACAGCAGAGAGTTTCGTGACGAGCCGCTCAGGATTGCCGAACGGTCGATCATCCTTCCCGACTCGGATATCTACTGGATATTCATGGTCGGCCAGAGCCGCGACAGTCTGGATGCGCAGATCCGCGAATTGCGGTCGGTGTTGGTTACCAGCTTCCTGTTGCTGGCATTGGGCCTTATCATATTGGTCGCGTTGCAGACATTTTATGGGCTGTGGCCGCTACGGGCAGTAAGGCAGGCCATTGCCCAGATGCGGAGCGGCCGGGAGAGCCGGGTGACCGAGGCGCTGCCCGATGAGGTTATGCCCATGGTCAACGAGCTAAACGCGTTGCTGGATCACAACGAAAAGCAGGCCGAAGAATCACGGCGTCACGCGGGCAATCTGGCGCATGCGCTAAAAACGCCACTGACGGTGATCATGAACAGCGCGACCGCCAAGGCGGGCGATCTTGACGAAACCGTGATCCGCGAAGCAACGACGATGCGGCGGCAGGTCGACCATCATCTCGCGCGCGCGCGCGCAGTCGGACGGCGTGGCCACAGCCACAGCCGCGCCGATGTGTGGGACAGTCTGGAATCGGTCGAACGCGCTGTCAGCAGGCTTTATTCCCATATCCGGTTGGATATGGCCGGTGACAAAACGTTGGCCGCGCGCGTCGAGCGGCAGGATTTGGACGAAATGTTGGGTAACTTGATCGAAAATGCCGCAAAATATGGTGGCGGTAGCGTCTTCGTGACGGTTGAGGAAGCGGGCAATTTTGTCGAGATGCTGGTCGAAGACGATGGCAAAGGCATCCCCGAAAACGAACGCGAACGGATATTCGACCGCGGTGCACGGCTCGACACTGGCAAACCCGGTACCGGACTGGGCCTAGCCATCGTGCGCGATGTTGCCGAGATTTACGATGGTTCGGTTTCGCTCGAGGAAAGCGAAGATTTGGGAGGCTTGCTGGTGCGGCTACGATTGCCGAAAGCAAACAAATAAAGCGTTACCGGCCTTCCCTGATTTGCTGGTGATGCCGAATCACCTCGTCGATAATAAATCGCAGGAATTTTTCGGTGAAATCAGGGTCTAGCTTGGCATCGCGGGCCAGTTGCCGAAGCCGTTCGATCTGCCGCTCTTCACGCGCCGGGTCGGCGGGGGGCAGCGACGATTTGGCTTTATATTCGCCCACGGCCTGCGTGATTTTAAAGCGTTCGGCGAGCATGAACACCAACGCTGCATCGATATTGTCGATGCTGCTGCGATAGCTTTCCAATATGTTGTCATCGCTCATGCGCCACCCTGTGCCGCGTCGTGGCATTTTGGACAAGGGAAAATGCGGCTTTTGCACTTGCCTTGTCGCAGCGTGCTTGGCAGGGCGGTTGAGAAATGACGGCAACTATTCACCAGCTAAGCGGACACCGCGCCCCCTCGCTCGAACCGATGCTGAAACTGGTCGCGCCAGAGATGAATCGGGTGAATGCGGTCATACTGGATCGAATGCAGTCCGAGATTCCGTTGATACCCGAATTGGCCGGACATCTTATTGCGGGTGGCGGCAAGCGCATGCGGCCTATGCTGACATTGGCCTGTGCGCGGATGCTCGATTATCCGGGGAACCGGCATCACAAATTAGCCGCAGCAGTCGAGTTCATCCACACCGCAACACTGCTCCATGACGATGTCGTTGATGGGTCGGATATGCGGCGCGGGAAAACGGCTGCGAACCTGATATTCGGGAACCCTGCGGCGGTGTTGGTCGGCGATTTTCTGTTCAGCCGCTCGTTCGAGTTAATGGTCGAAGACGGATCGCTAAAAGTCCTCAAGATACTTTCGAACGCCTCGGCCGTGATTGCTGAGGGCGAGGTAAACCAACTCACTGCCCAGCGCCAGATTGCGACATCTGAAGGAAAATACCTCGACATTATCGGCGCGAAGACGGCTGCCCTGTTCGCCGCCGCTTGCCGGATAGCGGCGGTCGTCGCCGAAAGCGGCGAAGCGCATGAGATGGCGCTTGACGCATATGGCCGCAACCTTGGCATTGCATTTCAACTGGTCGATGACGCCATCGATTATGTTTCTGATGGCGCAACGATGGGCAAAGACAGCGGCGACGATTTCCGCGATGGCAAGGTCACTTTGCCGGTTATTCTGGCGCACAGCCGGGGCACGCCTGATGAACAGAAATTCTGGCATGAGGCGATGATTGGTAACCGTGTGTCGGGAACTGATTTGGCATATGCAACGCTACTGCTCCGCCAACATGGCGCCATTGACGACACTATTGACCGCGCCCGCCATTATGG
>JANONL010000283.1:0-2758 GCA_031420815.1 Sphingomonadales bacterium
CGGGGAGGCGGGCGGCGCGCCCGCAAGCGAGGGCAAGCGCCATGAACGTCAGGAAATCGGATCGAATTAAGCGCTTGCTGGCGCTGGCGCTCGCCGGTCTTGGCGCAGGATCGTGCGCGGCGGAGGCGCCGCCGGCGGCGAAATATCCATTGGCTCAATGCCGGGCGTTTTGCGCCGGGGCACGCTGGGCTTTCAACCACATTTAACAGAAAATCGCGGCCATGTGCTGCCAACGGCAGGACAACCAGCCGCGCGGAGTTTATATAATGACCACGCGTATGCTAATCGACGCGCGTCACCGGGAGGAAACCCGGGTCGCAGTCGTAACAGGAAACCAGATTGAGGAATTTGATTTTGAAACGGCGGAGCACAAGCAGCTCAAAGGCAATATCTACCTCGCAAAAGTAACCAGAGTCGAACCTTCGCTTCAGGCTGCTTTCGTCGATTATGGCGGCAACCGTCACGGATTTTTGGCCTTTGCCGAAATTCACCCCGATTATTATCAAATCCCGCGTGAAGATCGCGAACGTCTGCTCGCCGAAGAGGCCGAGGCCGCTGCTGAAGAAGCCGCACTGCGTGAGCAGGAAGAGGAAGAGGACGAAGAGCCAGCCGACCTGATCGGCGGATCCGACGATACCGACGACGATGACACCGACGTTATCGAAGTCGAAAGCGACGACAGCGTCGACACCATCGACATCACGGAAGGCGAAGAGCCTGAACTCGACGCTGCTAATGGCGAAGAAGGTGAAAATGGTTCTTCCGAGGAACCGACCGGCGACAATGGCCGTAACAACCGCCGTCGTCGCGGGCGCGGTCGTGGCGGTCGGGAAAGCCAAGCCAAAGCGAGCGATGAAGTTCGTGCCAAGCGTATGAACCTGCGTCGCCGTTACAAAATCCAGGACGTTATCCATCGCCGTCAAGTACTGCTGGTACAGGTCGTCAAGGAAGAACGCGGCAACAAAGGCGCGGCTTTGACCACGTATCTCAGCCTTGCCGGTCGCTATTGCGTGCTGATGCCCAACACATCGCATGGTGGCGGCATCAGCCGGAAAATCCATAGCGCCTCTGATCGTAAGCGGCTGAAATCCATTATGTCGGACCTGACATTGCCGTCAACGATGGGCTGCATCATCCGTACTGCTGGCCTCGCCCGGACCAAACCAGAGATTAAACGCGACTTTGATTATCTTGCGCGGCTCTGGGACGGAATTCGCGAGAATACGCTCAAAGGTGCGGCACCAATGCTGATCCATTCGGACAGCGACCTCATCAAACGCGCGATCCGCGATATCTACAACAAGGATATTGACGAAGTATTTGTCGAAGGCGACGAGGGTTACAGGGCGGCCAAGGAATTCATGAAACTCTTGATGCCGAGCCACGCCAAGAAGGTGCAGCATTATGCCGATCCGGTGCCGTTGTTCCAGCGTTACCATGTCGAAGACCAGCTGAATGCGATGTATCAGCCGATCGTCCAGCTGAAATCGGGCGGCTATATCGTCATCAACCCGACCGAAGCACTGGTCTCGATCGACATCAACTCTGGTCGTTCGACCAAGGAGCACGGTATCGAACAAACCGCGCTGTCCACCAATCTTGAAGCAGCGCGCGAAATTGCCCGCCAGTTGCGCCTGCGCGACATGGCCGGTTTGGTCGTCATCGACTTCATTGACATGGAGAATCACGGCAACGCCCGCAAAGTCGAACGGGCGATGAAGGAAGCACTAAAGCACGACCGTGCGCGTATCCAGGTAGGACGGATTTCCGGATTCGGCCTGATGGAAATGAGCCGCCAGCGTTTGCGCACCGGTGTGCTTGAGGCATCGACCCGCGAGTGCCCGCATTGCGAGGGAACCGGACTTGTGCGCACGGCGTCGTCGTCGGCACTCTCCGCCCTTCGGCTGATCGAAGAGGAAGCCGCGCGCGGCAACGGTAATCAGATCGTGCTACAAGCAAGCCAAGAGGCCACTATCTACTGCCTCAACAACAAGCGTGCAGAACTCGCCGACATTGAGGAACGCTATCACGTCCGCATCATCATCGTTCCAAACGGTGAAGTCGAAGGTGCCAAGTTGGCAGTCAGCAGTTCAGGACCGAAGCCAGAAGCGCCGGTGATGCTGGCCCCGATCATCGACCTTGAGGACGATATCGATGCTGAAGATGAATTCGATGACATCGAGGAAGTTGAAGAAGTCGAGGAAGACCGACAAGCCCGCCCTGATCGCGAACCACGCGCCGAAGGTGAAGGTGACGGACGGCGTCGCAAGCGTCGACGCGGGCGTCGTGGCGGCAAGGGTCGGGAACGTGATGGACGCGATGATGCTCCGGGCACCAATGCTGAAGCAGCAAATGACGACGAGGTTTCTGAATCGGCTGTCGAAGCTGGTGCGCCCGAGACTGGTGAAGCAAAACCGAAGGCACGGCGCGGACGGCGCGGTGGACGGGGTCGCAGCGATGGCGTCGAGACGCCTGCGGTCGAAACAGTCACTGAAGTCGAACCCCAACCCGAAGTCGCTGAAAAGCCGAAGCGTAAAAGCCGGGCGAAGGCCAAGGTCGGAACCGATGCCCCGGTACCGGAGGAGGCTGAAGCAAGCGAAGCGCCACCGGTAAAAGCCAAAGCTCCTGCCCGTTCGCGTGCGAAGGCAAAGGCTGAGGAAGTTTCCGCGCCATCACCCGATGCGGAACCGGCACCAGCCAAAACCAAAACGCCGCGTAAAAAGGCTGCGGCCAAGGACGTGGCCGACACCGATAGCGT
>JANONL010000284.1:0-5785 GCA_031420815.1 Sphingomonadales bacterium
GCATGTCGGCGAGCGGATCTTGCAAATGCCGCTGGATCGCGCGTTTGAGCGGGCGTGCGCCATAGACTGGATCATATCCCACACGCCCCAGCCACGCCTTTGCCTTGTCCGACAGGTTGAGCGTAATTTTGCGGTCCTTCAACAACTGCTGCACGCGTTTGACCTGAATATCGACAATCGGCGCCATATGTTCGGCGGCTAGACGGTGGAACAGGATTATCTCATCGAGTCGGTTAAGGAACTCGGGCCGGAAATGCGCCCGCACAATTTCCATCACCGCCGGTTCCGCCTTCGAAACATCTTCGTCATCGGCAAGCGCCGCCAGATGCTGGCTGCCGAGGTTCGAGGTCAGGATGATCAGCGTGTTGGAAAAATCCACGGTGCGGCCCTGGCCGTCGGTCAGGCGGCCATCGTCGAGCACCTGGAGGAGGACATTGAACACATCGGGGTGCGCTTTTTCGACCTCGTCGAACAGCACGACCTGATAAGGCCGCCGCCGCACCGCCTCGGTCAACACGCCGCCCTCGTCATAGCCCACATAGCCCGGAGGTGCACCGATCAGACGCGATACCGCATGCTTTTCCATGAATTCGCTCATGTCGATGCGGACCATCGCATTGTCGTCGTCGAAAAGGAACGATGCGAGCGCCTTGGTCAGCTCGGTTTTGCCGACTCCGGTTGGCCCGAGGAACAGGAAGCTTCCCAGGGGACGGTTGGGGTCTTGCAAACCGGCGCGTGAACGGCGGACGGCTTTGGACACCGCCTGGACTGCGTCTGCCTGTCCGATTACCCGTGCGCCGATCAACTCCTCCATTTTGAGCAATTTGTCGCGCTCGCCTTCAAGCATCTTGTCGACCGGAATGCCGGTCCAGCGGCTGACGACCGAAGCTATATCCTGCGCCGTCACTTCTTCGCGCAGCATGGCATTTCCAGCTACTGCTACCGCTTCGGCAAGCTGTTTTTCGAGCGTCGGAATGGTGCCATATTGGAGCTCACCCGCCTTGGCCAAATCGCCACCGCGTTGGGCTTGGTCCAGTTCAACCCGCGCGGCATCGAGCTTCTCCTTAATCTTGGCTTCGGCAGAAATTTTGTCTTTTTCCGCTTGCCAGCGCTGCGTCAGCTCGGACGATTGCTGCTCCAAATTGGCAAGTTCGCTTTCGAGCGTTGTCAAACGGTCCTTGGACGCGGCGTCATTTTCCTTGCCTAACGCCTCGCGCTCGATCTTTAGCTGGATGATTTTACGGTCCAAATCTTCGATTTCTTCGGGCTTGGTCTCAGCCTCCATCCGCAACCTGCTGGCTGCCTCGTCCATCAGGTCGATGGCTTTATCAGGCAGGAAACGGTCAGCAATATAGCGGTGGGAAAGCGTGGCCGCTGCGACAATTGCGGGATCGGTAATCCTAATGCCCTTATGATGGGCTTCATACCTGTCTTTCAGCCCGCGCAGGATCGAGATCGTGTCCTCAACGGTCGGCTCCCCAACAAAAACCGGCTGGAACCGCCGTTGCAGCGCAGGGTCTTTCTCGACATGTTTCTGATATTCATCGAGCGTCGTGGCACCAATACAATGTAGTTCGCCGCGCGACAGGGCAGGTTTGATCAGGTTAGACGCATCCATCGCGCCCTCGCCTTTGCCCGCGCCGACCAGCGTTTGCATCTCGTCGATGAATAGAATGATATGCCCCTCGGCCTGTTTGACCTCGTCGAGCACGCCCTTCAGTCGCTCTTCAAACTCGCCGCGATATTTTGCCCCTGCGATTAGCGCTCCCATATCCAGCGACATCAGTTTGCGGTCCTTCAGACTATCCGGCACGTCACCATTGGCGATCCGCAGCGCCAAGCCTTCGGCAATCGCGGTTTTACCCACGCCGGGTTCGCCAATCAACACCGGGTTATTTTTGGTCCGGCGTGCCAGAATCTGGATGGTGCGGCGGATCTCCTCATCGCGGCCGATGACAGGGTCTAGCTTGCCCGCACGCGCGACTTCGGTCAGGTCGCGGGCGAATTTCTTGAGCGCGTCATAGCGGTCCTCTGCTCCTGCTGTATCCGCTGTCCGTCCACCGCGCAGTTCGTTAATCGCGGCATTCAACGCTTCGGCCTTTACACCGGCGGTTGCCAATGCTTTGCCCGCCGCCGTGGTCGTTGCCAGCGTCAACGCCAGCAACAGCCGCTCGACCGTTACGTAACTATCATCGGCTTTCTCAGCTACCTGCTCAGCGCCATCCAGCACGCGTACCGCATCATTGTCCAAGCCGGGCGTCTGCTGCGCGCCGCCGCCTGAAACGGCGGGCACCTTGGCCAGCGCCGCATCGGTTTCGCGCAAGGCAGTAGGCGCATCACCACCCGCCGCCTTGATCAACCCCGACGCCATGCCCTGTTCGTCTTCGAGCAGCGCCTTGAGCAGATGCTCCGGCGATATCCGCTGGTGGCTCATGCGGATGGCGACGGTCTGCGCACTTTGCAAAAAGCCTTTGGCGCGGTCGGTGAATTTTTCGAGGTTCATTGATGTGATCCTGTTTTGCTTGCCTAACACAGGTAGTGTGGCTTCATAACAACACAAGACCGCACGCGCAAAAATGGCTTGCACTTGGGTGCAGCTTTGTCATGCAGTTGCGCGAGGAGAGTTGCATTATGAAATGGTTGAAGCGCGTCGGGTTGGCTTTGGTAATATTGGTCGCGGTGATCGCCGTCGGGCTGGTTGTTTGGGAGCCTCTGGCCGCAACTGAGCAACCTGTTCCGGCAAAACGCGCTTATGATGTCGAGATCGTCCGCGATCAATTCGGCGTGCCGCATATCAATGGCAAAACCGATGCCGACGTCGCTTATGGGCTGGCCTACGCGCATGCCGAGGATGACTTCGGCGTACTGCAAGAGGTGGTTGCAATGACGCGCGGTCGTGCGGGCGCGATGATGGGCAGCGACGGCGCGCCTATCGATTATGTCGAACAGCTCTTGGGCATCCGTGACACGATCAGGCGTGATTATGGCAAGATTCCTGCCGATGTCCGCGCAGTCATGGATGCATATGCCGCAGGCCTCAATCATTATGCCGACAAAAATCCCGGAGAGGTCCGCTTGTCGAAACTGTTCCCGGTCAGTGGGCGCGATGTGGCGGCGGGCTTTGTGCTGCGCTCGCCGTTTTTCTACGGGCTGGATGACACCATCAAAAAGCTCAGTGATAACAAAGAACCGGCCAACGAACCGGTGGCGCAGCTAACCCCAGCCGGCCGCGATCCGTCGATGAACGGGTCTAACGCTTTTGCTGTTGCCCCCAAACGCATGGCCGACGGCAACACCTGGCTGATCTCGAACTCGCACCAGCCATATGAGGGCAGCGTTGCGTGGTATGAGGCGGTGGTGCATTCGGGCGAGGGGCTTGATATGGCGGGGGCGTTGTTCCCCGGCTCGCCTTTCATGCTATTGGGCCATAACCGCAATTTGGGTTGGACCAACACGGTCAACCAGCCTGACCTGATTGATGTCTACAAGCTTGTCACCAATGCCGACAAAACGCAGTACCGGATGGATGGCAAATGGAAGCCACTCACCCAAAAGCGTATCTGGTTGTCGGTTAAACTCGGGCCGTTCGCTTTGCCGGTGCCGAAGACGGTTTACCGTTCGGAACACGGACCGGTGATCGTCAACAAGAACGGAGCATTTGCCATTCGCTATGCAGGGATGGACGATGTGAAGCTGCTCGAACAATATTTCCGCATCCAGAAGGCGAAAAATTATAATGAGTGGATTGCGGCGATGTCCTTGCGCGGGATTCCGGCAACCAATTTCATATATGCCGACAAGAGCGGCAAAATCGGCTATTTTTACAATGCCGTTTTCCCGAACAGAAAGCCCGGCTTCGACTACACGAAAATTTTGCCCGGAGACGTAAGTGCCAGCCTGACCCAAGGCACTTTGCCTTGGGACGCAACGCCGATGATCGTCGATCCGGCTTCTGGCTTTGTCACCAACGCTAACAACACGCCGTTTATGGCGGCGGGCAGGGGGTCTGAACTCGACACCGTAAAATTCTCGCCATTGTTGGGCATCGAGGCGCGCAAGACCAACCGGATTATCCGTGCGCTAGAACTGCTCGACGCCGATACTTCGATCACGCCGGAGGAGTTGCTCGCGATCAAGTTCGACACTGCTTACAGCCGCAATAGTTTTGCGGGACAATGGATCGCAAAGCTGCTCGCGGCTGATTTGAAATCCGAACCTGATCTCGTCGCGGCGCAGAATTTAGTGAAAGAGTGGGATTTTAACAGCGACGGGAAAGGCCGCGCCGATACGCTGGGTGAGGCGATGATGCATATGGCCAATAGCGACGCTTATCACGGTCGCCCGCTGCCCGACGCCCGCGTCAAATTGCGTGAGGTGGTCGATGCATTGACGAAGGGCTTTGGCCGGATCGATCCACCGCTCGGCGATGTCCAGCGGCTTATCCGTGGCAAGGTCAACCTGCCCGCCAATGGCGGCACCGACACATTGCGTGCCGCGACGGTATGGGAACCCCAAGATGATGGCCAGATGCGGGTCAAACATGGCGATAGCTTCATCATGCTGATCAATTGGGACAAAGCGGGCATTGTGCGGAGCCAATCAATCCAGCCTTACGGGGCGGCGACCAATCGGCCCGCGTCGCTGCATTATACCGACCAGATGCAGATGTTTCTGGACCGCAAGTTCAAGCCGGTGCATTTCGAGTGGGTGGACGCGGTCGCCCATGCAAAGCGCCGCTATCGTCCATAATTGACGTTCGTCGAAAATAACCGGCGATTACATTGTGTTTGACACGCACGCCGCTATCTTTCGCACAAATTCTTGAGACTTTGGGAGCGACATAATGATCCGTAAACTGACTCTGGCCCTTTTGGGCGCATCAATGCTGGCGTCACCTGCGCTTGCTGCCGATTCCGCGCCGGTTCCGGCGTCGGCCTTGGTGAAAAATATCAACATACCGCATGAGCAGTTCAAGCTGAAGAACGGTCTGCGCGTTATCGTCCACACTGACCGCAAAGCGCCTGTGGTGGCGGTGTCGATCTGGTATGATATCGGATCGAAGCACGAGCCGAAGGGCAAGACCGGATTTGCCCATCTGTTCGAACATCTGATGTTCAACGGCTCCGAAAATTCGCCCGGCGATTTCTTCCAGCCGCTGCAGAATATGGGCGCGACCGACTACAACGGGACGACATGGTTTGACCGCACCAATTATTTCCAGACCGTGCCGACCAGCGCGCTCGACCGGATTCTTTATCTGGAAAGCGATCGGATGGGTTATTTGCTCGGCGCCGTCACGCAGGAAAATCTGACCAACCAGATCGGTGTTGTGCAGAACGAGAAGCGGCAGGGCGACACCCAGCCATATGGGCTCGTCGAATATGCGCAGATCAAGGGAATGGTGCCAGAAAACCATCCTTATGGTCATTCGACGATCGGGTCGATGGCCGACCTCGAAGCAACGACAATGGACACTGTTCGCAACTGGTTCCGCCAGCATTACGGGCCGAATAATGCGGTGCTAGTACTCGCTGGCGATATCGATGTTCCGACCGCTAAAAAACTGGCCGAGAAAAATTTCGGCCGCATCAAGGCGGGACCGAAGCAAAAGGTGTTGAAGATCGAAGTTCCGACATTGGCGGCTCCGAAATCCGAGGTAATGCAAGATCGCGTTGCAACGACGCGGCTCTATCGCAACTGGGCGGTGCCGGGAATTGATGGTGCCGATTCGGTTCCGCTGGACGTCGGAGCAGCAGTGCTCGGCGGGCTCGCCAGTTCGCGGCTC
>JANONL010000285.1:0-2587 GCA_031420815.1 Sphingomonadales bacterium
GCCGACTTGCGCACGGCGTTGCCGGTCAGTTCGGCGAGCACCAAATCGCCCGGCTTTGCCTCGCCAACTTCGCTGATCTGCGTGTCAAAGCGTGATTTTTTGTCGATCGATTTTAGCCAAAACCGGCCATTCTCGCCAGCCTCGATCACGCCCAATATCTGTTCGCTGGCCCGCGCCAGTTTCTTGGTAACGTGCGCCACCCACCCCGAGCCGCGCTCCTCCGTGCGCGCTAATATCCGATCGCCTATGCCGAGAGCACCGCGTTTGCCTTGCTCGATCACGCGAATTTTAGGCAATGGAATACCCTCGGCTTCCCAGCGTTCAGGCACCGCAAGCGGCTGATTACCGTCAATTTCGACTATCTTAAGCACGGTAACCTTGGGAATGCCGCCCATTTTGTGGAACGCGCGCCCCGGAGCCATATCGACGAGCCCTTCGTCGGTCATGTCCTTGAGCAAAGCCTTCAGCGCAATCTTCTCATTCCCACGCAGCCCGAATTCTCGAGCAATCTCGCGCTTGCCAGCGGATACATTGCTCTCTTGTATGAAAGCAAGGATTTGCTGGCGCGATGGCAGGCCATTGTCGTGGGGGCGCTGTTTATGCGCCATTCAGTATGTCCGGCCTATCAATATTCGCTCGACCGCAGGTTCGCCCGTAAAGAAGCAAGCGCTATCGGTCGGCGCCGCGGCAGTCGGCGTATTGCGTATCGTTATTTTGAGCGCGTTTAGCTGCTCAACGATCTTGTCGAGTGCGGCACCTGTGGGCCGCGCCCATTGTACCTCTACCCAACCAACAAACTTATCATCGCCTTTAAAATGCGATACTAAATCAGTAACATCGCGGCAGATATTATCATCCAGTCTCATTTTCGCTTCGGCAAACAGCCCGGTCTGTATCTCTTCGAGCAATGCCGATGCCTGCCCGACAAACTCGCCACGCGGTATAAATGCCGAATTCAGTTTGCCGTCTTCCTTGTACAACCGGTCACGTCGCAGCATCGCGACATTGCCGCCAGCAACATCGCGCGGACCGACTTCGACAATAATCGGCGCGCCTTTTTTGACCCAGGCCCAGCGTTTGTTGGAAGCCTTGATCGCTTTAGTATCGAGCAACACGCGAACAGGCTCGCCAAATGCGCTCAATCCGCGCAACTCTGTCGCCAAAGTGCGGCAATAATCCAGAATGGCCTCATCATCGTCATTGTCCCGTAACATCGGTACAATCACCACCTGATGCGGAGCAATTTGCGGTGGACAGCGCAGGCCGTCATCATCGCCGTGAGTCATGATAACGCCGCCGATCAGCCGCGTCGAAACACCCCAGCTGGTCGTGTGACACAGGCTGTGATTGCCGTCCTTGTCCTGATAGCGAATACCCGCTGCTTCGGCGAAGGTCGTTCCAAGATAATGCGACGTCCCGGCCTGCAATGCCTTGCCGTCCTGCATCATCGCCTCGATCGAATACGTGGCGTCGGCACCCGGAAAGCGCTCGTTCTCCGGCTTCTCGCCAGCGACCACCGGCATCGCCAGTGGCCCTTCGGCAAAGGAACGGTACATTTCAAGCGCGCGCAGCGTTTCGGTCATCGCGTCGGCCTTGTCAGCGTGAGCGGTATGCCCTTCCTGCCAGAGGAACTCGCTGGTGCGCAGGAACATCCGCGTTCGCATCTCCCAACGTACGACGTTGGCCCATTGGTTGGTCAGCATCGGCAAGTCGCGCCATGACTGGATCCAGCGGCTCATTGCCGCACCAATGACTGTTTCAGAAGTTGGACGGACTACAAGCGGCTCTTCGAGTTTCGCCTCGGGATCAGGCACGAGCTTACCGTCTTTCTGAACGAGGCGGTGGTGCGTGACCACCGCCATTTCCTTGGCAAAACCATCGACATGGTCAGCTTCTTTTTCGAAATAAGACAGCGGAATGAACAGCGGGAAATAGCAATTCTCGACGCCCGCCAACTTGATCTCGGCGTCCATCAATTTCTGGATGCGTTCCCAGATGCCATAGCCCCACGGCTTGATCACCATGCAGCCACGCACGCCAGATTCTTCGGCTAGATCGGCCTCAGCAATGACTTCTTGATACCATGCGGCAAAGTCGTCGGCGCGGCGGGCAGTTAAAGCATGTTTAATCAATGGTATATCCGGAATATTTAAAGAAGCAGCGGGCGAACTAGCGCAGGTTACTTCTCGGTTAGCTTGTCAATCTTGGCCTGCAACGCAGCCATCTGCTGTTTCAGATCGTCAACGGTTTCGGCCTTCTCGCCCTTTTTGCCGGTCAATGCACTCAGATCAGGCATCAATGCTTCGCGCGCCGCCTTCACGAACTCGATATTCTGCTTGGCGATGCCGCCGAAGGGACCAGACGTTATTACGTTCTCGATGGCTTCCTGAACCTGCTTCTGGTTCTTGCGGAACGCATCCATCGAATTTTCGAGATATTGTGGCACCATCGACTGCATCGAATTACCGTACATAGATATCAATTGCCGCAAAAAACCGACGGGTAGCATGTGCTGGCCGTTCGCTTCCTCGTCCATGATAATCTGGGTCAGCACATTGTGCGTTATATCTTCATCGGTTTTGGCATC
>JANONL010000286.1:0-21867 GCA_031420815.1 Sphingomonadales bacterium
GGTCAACATATTGATGTCGGGGCCAGCGGGCGGGGTGACCGGCGCGCTTTGGGTTGGCAAAAATGCCGGATTCAAGAATATCCTGACGCTCGATGTAGGCGGCACCTCGACCGACGTTGCGTTGATCGAGAATCTCGAACCGCGCCGTGTGCGCACGACCGAGGTCGGGCATCTGGCGGTGCGCGCCTCGTCGCTGGATGTAAAGACCGTTGGCGCGGGTGGCGGCTCGATTGCTTACGTACCTGAACTAACCAGAGCACTGCGCGTTGGGCCGCAATCGGCCGGCGCTGTGCCGGGGCCGGTGGCTTACGGAAAAGGCGGCGAGGAGCCGACGGTAACCGACGCCAATGTTGTGCTGGGTTACTTGCCTGAGGCGCTGCTTGGGGGCACATTCAAACTCGACCGCGAGGGATCGAAGCGCGCGGTACAGAAAATTGCCGATGCGATGAACATCGACCTGATGGCGGCAGCGCGCGGCATTATCGACATCGTTAACGAAAATATGTTCGGCGCGCTGCGGATGATCTCGGTGCAGCAGGGCTATGACCCACGCGACTTTGCGCTGATGGGCTTTGGCGGAGCGGGGCCGCTGCACTTGAACGCAGTGGCGCGATTGATGGGCAGCTGGCCCGCGATTTCGCCGGTTTCTCCGGGCGTTCTCTGTGCGCTTGGCGATGCAACCACGCGGATGCGGACGGAAACGGCGCGGTCCTTTTCGCGGCTGGCGAACACCACCGACGCGGACGAGCTGTCTGCCATATTGACCGAAATGGCCGAACAAACCCGCGCCGAGTTGCGGTCGGATGGAATCCCGGACGCGCAAATCGTCTCGGAATTCGAGATCGATGTGCGTTATGCGGGTCAGGCATTCGAGGTGCCGCTGACGATCACCCATGACGTGCTCACCCGCGACGGCGTGGCCGGTTTGCTGGCACGCTTTGACGCCGAGCATCTGCGGTTGTTCACCTTCAACATGGATACCCCGCACGAAATTGTGAACCTGCGCGCGGTTGCATTGGGGCAGGCGCTCGACTTGCCCGCCGCCGAGTTGCCCAAAGGCAATGGCGATCCGTCAGCGGCCAAAATGCGCGATCATATGTTATGGATGGACGGACGCGAGCAGGCGGCGGTGATTTATGACCGGTCAAAGTTGAAACAAGGCGACATCATCGCCGGACCTGCGATTGTCATCGAGATGGATTCGACCACGCTGATCGAGAGTGGCTGTGTCGCGACCGTTGACCGTGTCGGCAACATCCTGATCAATTTGGCTTGAGGAGCGATAACATGCCCGCCCAAATCATCGAAACGAATGCCACCCCTTTCGCCAGGATCAACATCGACCCGGTCACGCTCGACATAATCGAAAACGCGCTGCGTAATGCCCGCGTCGAAATGGATGCGACATTGGTGCGCACCGCGATGTCGCCCGGCATTCGCGAACAGGGGGATGCCTTTCCGCTGCTCGCCGATCACACGGGCAAGATGATTGTCGGCCAGTTCGGCAGCTTCATCGGCGGGTTTCTCGACCAGTTCGACGGGACGCTGGAGGATGGCGACATGATCTTCCTGTCCGACCCCTATAGCTGCGATGGTGCGGTCAGCCATTCGAACGATTGGCTGGTTTTGCTTCCGGTGTTCAAGGATGGTCGGATCCTCGCTTATACCGCGATGTTCGGGCATCAGTCGGACATAGGCGGCAAGGTGGTGGGTTCGATGCCGATCGACAGCCGCTCGATCTTCGAAGAAGGCGTGCGCATTCCGCCGGTCAAGATCTGGAAAAAGGGCGTCTACAACGAAGACCTGATCAAGCTCGTCATGCACCAGACGCGCAAGCCCGATTGGTGTCAGGCCGATCTCAATGCCCTGATTGCGTCGTGCCGCGTCGCGGCTCGCCGCGTGGTCGAAATGGCCGACCGCTTCGGCGACGACGTGTATGTCTCAGCAACGCAGGAGCTGCTGGCGCGTAACCACCGCGCAATGAAGGCGCTGATCGCAATGGCGATTGGCGAGGCACCGGTCAGCTTTGAGGATTATATCTGCGACGACGGGCTCGGTTACGGTCCCTACAAGATCAAATGTACGATGTGGCGCGACGGCGACAAGGTCGTGCTCGATTTTGTTGGAACCGATCCGCAAAGCTCGGCCTCAATCAACTTTTTCCTGAATGAAAACATGTTCAAGATGTTCTTCGGGATTTACATGATCATGGTCTTCGATCCGCAGATATTGTTCAACGACGGATTTTACGATCTCATAGATGTGCGCATCCCCGCTGGATCGCTCCTTAAACCGAAATTTCCTGCCGCGCTCTCGGGTCGCACCCATGCGTTGGGCCGCATTTTCGACATCTTAGGCGGGCTGTTAGGACAGAAAACGCCGGAGTTCCTGAATGCGGCCGGTTTTTCCTCAAGTCCGCATCTTTTCTATTCGGGCTATGACAAGAATGGCGAGTGGTTCCAGCTGTTCCAGATCGGCTTTGGCGGGATTCCGGGACGACCGATGGGCGATGGCCCTGATGGCCATTCGCTGTGGCCGGGCTTCACCAATGTGCCGAACGAGTTTCTGGAACGCTATTTTCCGTTGGAGATCGAGCGTTATGAGGCGGTCGCCGACAGCGGTGGCGCAGGCCTGCACCGCGGCGGCAACGGCATCCATATGACCTACCGCTTCCTCGAACCGGGCACGATTTCTATCCATGACGACCGCTGGTTCGTGCCGCCGTGGGGCGTCAACGGCGGCGAGCCTGGCAAGCGGGCGCGTAAAATATTGGAAAAAGCCGACGGCTCGCAGCAGATTGTCGCCAATAAAATCGACAATATTCCGGTCGCGGGGGGCGACAAGCTGCATTACATCACTTGGGGCGGCGGCGGCTGGGGCGATCCGCTGGACCGCGATGCGGCTTTGGTCGGCAAGGAGATAACGCAAGGATTGGTCACAGTCGCGGGAGCAAAGTCCTACGGCGTAGTCGCGTCACCGGATGGCTCGGTCGATAGTTTGGCAACCGAAGCGCTTCGCGGTAAAATGCGCGCCGAACGGCCTGTCTCCGACAGCGTGTTCAACTACGGCCCCGACATCGAAACGCTGCGCAAAAATTGCCTCGCGGAAACCGGCCTGCCCGCACCCATCCAGCCGGAATGGGCCACCCAAGAGGCGGCGGAATAACGCATGGCAGGCGCACTAGACGGCATCCGCGTAATCGAACTCGGCCAACTGATTGCCGGGCCGTTCTGCGGCCAACTGATGGGCGATATGGGTGCCGAAGTAATCAAGGTCGAACCCCCGGGAGTTGATGGCAAGGGAGGGGGTGACCCGATGCGCAACTGGGGGCGCGGTGACGACAAGCTCTGGTGGGAGGTTGTGTCGCGCAACAAGAAAGCGGTGTCGGCCAATTTGCGCGTGCCGGAGGGCCAGGAACTTGTCCGCAAACTCGTCGCCAAGGCCGATATCCTGATCGAGAATTTCAAGCCAGGCACTTTGGAAAAATGGGGCCTCGGTCCCGATGTCCTGCACAATATCAACCCGCGCCTCATCATCGTCCGCGTTTCGGGCTATGGCCAAACCGGTCCTTATAGCGAACGCGCGGGCTTTGGCGGGATTGGCGAAGCAATGGGCGGCTGGCGCTATTTTGTCGGCGACCCCGACCGAGCGCCAAGCCGGATGGGCGTGTCGATCGGCGATACGCTGGCTGCAACCTATGGCTGCATGGGTGCGCTTGCTGCGCTTCATGCGCGCGAAACTACTGGCAAAGGACAGGTTGTGGATTCGGCGCTGTACGAAGCTGTCCTTCAGGTCATGGAGAGCGTGGTCCCGGAATATCACTGGTCGGGCTATATTCGCGAACGCTCCGGTTCGGTGTTACCCGGTATTGCTCCGTCCAACGTTTATGAATGCAAGGACGGCAATTATCTGATCGGGGCCAACCAGGATGCGGTCTGGGCGAGGCTTGCCGAAGCGATGGGCCAACCAGAACTTGCGCGAGACCCGCGATACATCGATCACGTCGCCCGCGGCAAAAATCAGACCGAACTCGACGAGCGAATCGGGAAATGGACTGCGGGGCTTACAGTCGCCGAGGTCGAGTCACTAATGATATTACATTCTATTCCCGCCGGAAAAATGTACCGCGCCCCGGAGATGCTCGAAGATCCTCATTTCAAGTCTCGTGAAGCGATTATCGAGGTCGAGACGGAACGCTGGGGTCCGCTGAAAATGCAGAATGTCTTCCCCAAATTGTCAGCCACACCCAGCAGCGTCCGTTCAGCTGCTCCCTCCCAGATCGGTCAGCATAATGCAGAAATTTATGGCGGTTTACTGGGGCTAGATGGCAGGCAACTTGCAGAACTGGCCGCGACAGGCGCAATCTGATGGGCGATCAAAAAGATCTGAGCACGAACTATGCCGGAGCGTTCGACGGGCATCTCTCTTTTGGTGCCAATCCGGCGTTGATAATCGTCGATGTCGTCATGGCGTATTTCGACAAGCATTCGCCGCTTTACGCAGACGCCGCGAAGGTTCTCGCAAGCAACGAACGCCTGCTGGCTGCAGCTCGAAAAGCATCGATACCGGTGATATTTACTAACATAGAGTATCATCCTGGTGGAACCGACGGTGGACTGTTCTACAAGAAAATACCCGCACTGAAAGTATTCGATAGGGGCTCGCCGCTGGGCAAGTTCCCGCCGACACTAAACCCTAAGAAACATGAGATTGTGATCACAAAGCAATTTGCTTCAGCATTTTTTGGAACGTCGCTTACGGCGTTGCTAAACGAGTTGCACGTCGACACACTATTGATCTCGGGAATGTCTACCTCAGGCTGCGTACGTGCAACTGCGCTTGATGCGATCCAAAACGGAATTGCGCCCTTCGTTGTTAGCGACGCATGTGGTGACCGCCATTCGAGCCCCCACGAAGCGAACCTGTTCGACCTTCAGGCAAAATATGCAGAAGTCATCAACGAAAACGAAGCAATTGAGCTACTCACCGCTTTGCCTTAAATCGTTTCGCTAGGCCGTGGGCCCGTAATGGTGCAGGGGGCATATCCGCGATGTGCCACTCGCTCTTCAAAAGCACACTGTCCGGATTGTCCAACATCTGAGACCCGACGGCGGTAGAAAACCATGTCCGCTGCTGCAAAAAATACATTATTTTATTAATGATTTACGGAAGTTTCGCCACACTCAAAATCCTGTTCTGAAAGGAGTGCCGGTTCGAGTCCTGCCTTGGGACACCATCACCAAAAGCTCATTCAGCCTGTTTTGTAGGGGCTAAACATAACTACTTTGAATAATTCTTAAGCTGGTTGGCTAGCCGCTGCGAACTATGTGAAAGTCGAAGTTGGGTTCGGTTTGGCATTGCCGGTATACCAATCGGCTCACTTGGCATGGAAGTGCGGGACGTTGCTTACGTCGGATAGTAAGTCACGGAACCCTGAACGGTGTCGGCAGTTCTCTTGATGTACGCAAAGGGACTCCCTTCATGAAAAAGCAACTTGCTCTCGCCTCGCTCATGGTCGTGCTGACCGCCTCTGCATGTGGCGAACAACAAAATGGCGCAGCGCAAGCTCCGACAGAAACCGGCATGAAAGCCGAAGCGAAAGCCGACCCGTCCAACCCGTATATGGCTTCCGAAATGGACATGCACGACAAGATGATGGCAGCCAAGGGCGCGGACGCCGCCGAGACCTGGACCCGCAAGATGATCGAGCATCACAAAGGCGCGTTGACCATGTCCGAGGTGGCGTTGAAAGAAACCGATGATGCAATGGTCCGTGACATGGCACAAAAAACTATCGAGATGCAGACCAAGGATATCGCCGACCTTCAAAAAATGCTGACCGATAAAGGCAACGCCGCACAATAAATCGGGAGAAACGGGGAGCGGTTGCCCGTCCCATCGTCATTTATATCGTAGTGCTCATCATATGTGCGCCAAACAGCATCCAGAGCGCCATCGCCACCATCATTACATTCTCGGTAAGCGACACAAAGCCCAGAGGCACATTGCTGTCACCACCGACGCAGGCGCATTTGATCTCGCGTTTGTCGATATAGACCGCCTTTATCACCGACATTGCGCCAATGGTACCAATGAACAGCGCAACCGGGATCGACAGCCAGTTGAGCGCGCCGGCGACCATCAACACACCGGCAAGGCCCTCGGCAAATGGATAGATACGGCCATATGGCACCCAGCGCTGTGCGAGTAGGTCATAATTCAGGAACATTGTTGCGAACTTGTCGATATTCTGGAGCTTGAGCATTGCGAGAATACACATGCTGAAGGCGATGAACCACTCGCCCGCACGAATGGTGAACGGCGTTCCATAGACTGCAAAACTCGCCGCAAGCGCCATCAATGCGGTCATGGAGAACAGCGCAATTACCGGCTGGTAAGTGGTTGCTTTGGGATCAGCGACTGACAGGCCTAGATAGCGGCGCAGATCGTCATGTCCGCCAATACGCTCACCGCCGACGAAAATTTGCGGGGTGGTCTGAACGTTGTGCTTGGCCTTGAACGCGTCGGTCTCCTCCCGCGTCGTCAGCCAGCGATCCTCGACGGTGAACCCTTTGCGTTTCAAAAGGTCGAGCGCTTTAAGGCCATACGGGCAAATGTGGTGTGGCATCACCATTCTGTAAATGACGGCAGTTTTGGCGATCGCGCCAGCCTGTGTCGTTCCTGGCATCGTAGCTTGGGTCATAGGTTTTCCTTCTTGGCAGATAACATCACCCGGCCTATATAAGTTCCGTATCATAGTACGGAGTCAAGCCTTGAACATAATGACTATCGGAAAACTCGCGGCGGCGGGCGGCGTAGGTGTCGAGACCATCCGCTATTACCAACGTCGCGGTTTGCTTGCGGAGCCAGATCGCAACGGTGGTGTGCGGCGGTATGCCGAGACGGACCTTAGCAGTTTACGTTTCATCCGCTCCGCGCAGATCGCTGGGTTCACGCTGGAAGAGATCGGCGAATTGCTGAGCCTCGATGCAACCAATGACAGAAAACGTGCGCATCAAATCGCGACCGCACGGCTCAAGGAACTGGATATCAAAATATCCCAGCTGCAAAATGCCCGGCGAGCGCTTCAGCATTTGGCAACGGAATGCAGTTCGTCCTCGCAAGGGCCATGCCCGATTATCGAAGCATTTGCCGACCAAGCGATGCGTTAATCAGTTGCGCGGCCATTGCGGGTGCAGATCATCGATGACGAAAGCGTGTGCCGCGCTTTGTCCGCCCTTATGCGCCTCCCGCATATGCGGATGGTCGGGGGGTAGGTCTTTGTGGTCATGCGGCACGATCTCCGGGTCGGCTCCGGGCCACAGCAAGGCTGCTGCGACGGCGCCCAAGGCTGCGACGGCGGTAAGCACCGCAAAGGCAGCTGACTGACTGAATGCAGCCCCAATCTGGCCAGCGAGTGGATAGCAAAGCAACCATGCGGCATGGCTCAGCGCAAACTGCGCGGCGAAGATTGCGGGACGGTCACTGTCACCGGCGGACCGCTTGAGCAGGCGGCCCGAAGGCGTGACGCTCATCGAATAAGCGATACCGAGCATCACCCATCCGGCAAGCACAACCGGCCAACTTGCAAATCCGCTGGCAAACGCTGCGGCCATTGTTCCCAGGCTGACTGAAAGCATAGTTGCTGCAAACAGCATGACTTTACGATCGCTCAACCGGTCGAGTAGGCGTGGCAAGATGAATGCCGCCAGCATCGATCCCCCGCCATATGCTGCTAGCGTAAGCGCGACTTCGCGCTGTCCCCGCCCGAACATCTCACGAACAATAACCACCGTGTTGACGATGACCATCGAACTTGCCGCCGCTGCTGCAAAGGTGATCGCCAGCAAGCCCTTGAGCCTCGGCGTTTTCAGATAGGCACGAATACCGCGCGTTGTGCGTGCATATACACTGCCGATTTGCGGCTTGGCCGGGGACACTGGCAGCACTACCGACAGGACAAACAAGGCCGAGAAAATAAACCCCACCGATGTGCCCGCGAACAGCCAATGGAAGCTGATGACCGTTAGCAGTGCCGCCGCAAGGATAGGGCTGAGCAAGTTTTCCAGATCGTACGCCAGCCGCGAAAGCGAGAGCGCGCGGGTATAATCGGCCTCATCGGGTAACACGTCGGGGATGGTCGCCTGAAACGTCGGCGTGAATGCTGCCGATGCGGACTGTAAGGCAAAGATCAGGACATAGACCTGCCATATCTGGTCGACAAAGGGCAACGCCAGCGCAACGCCAGCCCGAATGACATCCATCGCAATCAAAAACGCCCGCCGAGGAAGTCGGTCGGCATAGGCCCCTATGATTGGCGCAATACCGATATAGGCCACCATCTTGATGGCAAGCGCGGTTCCCAATACGGCTCCTGCGTTCCCACCTGCAATGTCATAGGCAAGCAGTCCGAGGGCTACGGTCGCCAGCCCAGTGCCGATCAATGCAATAATCTGGGCTGATAGCAGGTGGCGATAGGTTCGGTTTTTGAGGACTGAAAGCATTTGTTTGAGCGCCTTATCTGGTCAATTACACAAAGCCGAAAGAATCACGATTGCGGTTAATTGGGAGCGCTGCTACCTCGGCCCGATGCTTCGCAATGTCACCATGATATTTTTGGCGTTTGCTGTCCTGTTCGGCAGTATCCACGTCACGCCGTGGTCGCACGAACTTGTCGATGCCCACGAACATGCGCATGATGCGGCCCATGACGACCATGAAAATGCGAACGCCGACGTTAGTGTGGACGATGAGCAACCTGCGAATAACGCAGATGTCGGCGATATCGGACATCACCATTCTATGCCAACCGGCATTGAAAATGCAGGTAATGATTTCGATACCAGCGGCATAAAGCGGCAATCGGTATCTTTGATCTCACAGGCGACAATCCCGCCCTCGCATTCTAGGGCACCGCCTACACAACCACCCTCAGCCTGATCCATTCGCCACCGGCGGGCCTGTCGGCTCGTCCTGTGTGATACTGGCTCAGGAGTTTCTCAATGACATATTCTATACGCGCCGCGTTGCTCGCGGGCGCGTTGCTCGTAACCGGTCAGGCAGCGTCTGCCGAGACCGTTACGCTTGAACAGGCGATTGCCAAAGCGGTCGAGGCTGCACCCCTGCTCAAGGCTGACGATGCAGCCGTCGCTGCTGCGCGCGCGGGCCGTGCTCAAGCGAACGTCCGTCCAAACCCGTCGGTAACCGTCGAAGCCGAAAACTTTGTTGGCACGGGCCCATATAATGTGCTGGGCCAAGCGGAAATTACTGCAACGTATAACCAGCCGATTGAACGTGGCGGCAAGCGCGCCGCGCGTGTTGCCTTGGCCGACAAGGATATTGATGTTGCGCAAGCATCCGCGAATGTGACCCGGCTCGACTTGGCTGCGTCTGTGCAGCGCGCGTTTTTCGATGTACTGATCGCCAAAGACGTTTTGGAGATTTCAAGGTTCCGGCTTTCCACCGAACAGGAATTGCAGACCGAAGCGTTGCGGCGGGTGCGTGGGTATAAAGACCCATTATTCGTCGAAACCAGAGCCGCTGCGCGCGTTGCAAGTGCGCGGATAGGCGTCGAACAGGCCGATTTCCGGTTGGAAGCTGCTAGCGATTTGCTGGCTGGGTTTTGGGGCGGAGTTGGCGATGATCTGAACGTCGAAGGCATTTTGATGGCCAGTGATAGCGTTGCGCTAACACTGGCACCTTCCGATGAAAAACTGATCGAAGCACGGGTGGCGCGCGCGAGCGCAGCTGTTGTTGTTGAAGAAACAAAACGAACCCAAGATTACACGGTCAGTGGTGGAACCCGTTTCTTGCGGGGCACAAATGATCTGGCCGCCGTGGCGGGCATCACAATCCCGATTGGCCGGTTCGACCGCAACCAGGGCGGCATTGACCGTGCACGGGCGGAAAAGGACCGGCTTTCCTTTGCCGCCGAAGCGGCACGGTTGGAAAAGCTGCGTCGCCTAGCTTCACTTCGCGCCAATGCTGAATCTGCACAGGTCCGTGCTGATGCGCTAATGGCCGAAGTTTACCCCCGCGCTTACAAGACACTGCAACAGGTCCGTGAAGGCTATAATCGCGGCGGGTTCAGCTTCCGCGACATTCAGGATGCTGCTGATGCCATCCTCGAAGTGCAGGACCAGTGGCTTGAGGCCAACACCCAGTATCGCGACCTTCAAACAGAAATCGACCGACTGACCGGGCGCTTTGACCCAGCGTCGTCAATGGAGACCCAACCATGAAATTCCACCAAGTTTTACCTGCCCTTGCAGCACTGTTGATGATTGTCCCGCTTGCTGCCTGCGACGGTGGAGCCGAGACGCCGTCCGAAGAGGGTGGCAAAGCTGCGGAACCGGAAAAAGGTCCGAATCGTGGCCGGATGCTGCGCGATGGTGATTTCGCTGTCGAAATGACGATCTTCGAAGACGGTGTGCCGCCGGTGTATCGTGTATACCCCAGCCGTGACGGTAAGACTGTCGATCCCAAAACGATCAACCTGTCGATTACCTTGAAGCGGCTCGACGGCGAGATCAACAAGTTCGCATTCAGGCCTGAGAAAGACTATCTTCAAGGCGACGGCGTGGTGGTCGAGCCGCACAGCTTTGACGTTGAAGTGGTCGCTGTCGAAAATGGCAAGCGCCATGTCTGGAAGTTTGCCAACCCCGAAGGCCGCTCGAAAATCTCGGGTGCCGCTGCAAAAGACGGGGGCATTGAAATTGAAACGGTTGGCCCCACGACGATTAGCGAAATCCGCGAAGTCGAGGGCGTTGTGCAACTCGCAACGTCAGCACGCTCGGAAATCCGTGCGCAATTTCCCGGCAAGGTCATGTTGGTGACCAAGGCGGTCGGGGACTTTGTCAAAAAAGGCCAATTACTGGCACGTATCGAATCCAGCGAATCGCTCCAAATCTACCCCGTCTATTCGCCAGTCAGCGGGGTCGTTGCCGAACGCAACGCCAATGTCGGCAATGTCGCGATCGACCAGCCCATTTATGTCATTACCGACCCCGGCCAGACGACGGTGGTGTTCAATATCTTCCCACGTGACTTGGGCATAATCAGGCCGGGACAGAAGATTGACATCGAAACCCTGGACGGTCAGCCCGTCGCGGCCAGCGTGCTTGGCGGCTATTTGCCTGAAGGCAACGCAGCGGCGGGAACGGCTTTGGTCCGCGCCAGTCTTCCCAACCGCGACGGCCGCTGGCGTCCGGGAATGGCGCTGCATGGGCGGGTGACGGTCAATGCCGTCACTGTTCCTCTGGCTGTGCGCACTGAAGCATTACAGCGTTTCCGCGACTTTACCGTCGTGTTTGCCAATTTCGGTGAGGATTATGAAGTTCGAATGCTCGAACTCGGCCGCAAGACACCCGAATGGACCGAAGTGCTGTCGGGTATCAAACCCGGCACGCGTTATGCTGCCAAGGGCGCGTTCCTGATCCGCGCGGACATCGAAAAGTCCGGCGCCAGCCACGACCATTGATCGGAAACCGGAACATGCTTGCTAACATAATCGAGATTTCGATCCGCCAACGATGGCTGGTGTTGATCGTTGTGACCTTGCTCACCGCGCTTGGTATTTGGAGCGCCACGCGCCTGCCTATCGACGCTGTGCCTGACATTACCAATGTCCAGGTGCAGATAAATACCGAGGCGGAGGGCTTTTCGCCGTTGGAGGCCGAGCAGCGGATCACCTATCCGATCGAAACCGCTTTGGCTGGCGTTCCTAAGCTCAATTACACCCGTTCGGTATCACGCTACGGCCTGAGCCAGGTCACAGTCGTGTTCGAGGACGGCACGGACCTGTATTTTGCACGGCAATTGGTCAACGAACGATTGCAAGCAGCCAAGTCGCAACTGCCGCCCGGGATTGAGCCGCAAATGGGGCCAACAGCAACCGGGCTTGGCGAAATATATATGTATTCGGTCACGCCCAAGAAGGGCGCGCGCAAGTCCGATGGCAGCGAGTGGACGCCCACCGACCTGCGCACCTTGCATGACTGGGTCGTACGTCCGCAAATGCGCAACGTGCCGGGAGTGGCGGAGGTCAACACCGTCGGCGGATATACCAAGCAATATCATGTGACACCCAATGCCGAGCAGCTTGCAGCGCTTGGCATTTCATTGTCCGATGTAGTGGACGCGCTTGAATCGAACAATGCCAATGCGGGTGCTGGCTATGTCGAGCGTGCTGGCGAACAAGTCCTGATCCGTGTGCCGGGACGGGCTGAGACCGAAACCGACTTGTCCCAAATCATCGTTGCCAAACGCGGTGGCGTCCCCATCCGTATGGGCGACATAGCCGAAGTCGTGATCGGTTCTGAATTGCGCACCGGTGCTGCAACAGAGAACGGCAAAGAGATTGTGCTTGGCACGATATATATGCTGACTGGCAGCAACCCGCGCATCGTCGCGCAGGCAGCAGCTGAACGGCTCGAAGCGGTCAACAAGTCGTTGCCATCCGGCATCATCGCTCAGCCGCTTTATGACCGTACCGAACTGGTCGAACGCACGATTGCGACAGTCGAGAAGAACCTCGCCGAAGGCGCGTTGCTCGTTATCGTCATCCTGTTCCTACTGCTCGGCAATGTCCGCGCGGCGCTGATAACTGCTGCCGTGATCCCCATCGCTATGCTGATGACGCTTACCGGCATGGCAGCAGGGCGCGTGTCTGCCAATCTGATGAGCCTTGGTGCTCTCGACTTCGGGCTGATCGTCGATGGCGCGGTCATCATTGTCGAGAATTGCTTGCGCAGATTGGGCGAAGCCCAATACAAGGCAGGCCGACTACTTGACCGGGACGAGCGCTTCAGTCTGGTCGCCAAGGCCAGCAGCGAAGTCATCCGCCCGTCGATCTTTGGCGTCATCATCATCACGGTAGTGTATCTGCCGATATTCGCTCTGTCGGGTATCGAGGGCAAAACCTTCCATCCGATGGCGATCACCGTGATGCTCGCGCTGACAGCCGCGATGTTGCTTTCGCTCACTTTTGTACCAGCCGCTATCGCAATGTTCGTGACGGGCAAGGTCGAAGAGAAAGATAATCGCATTATGGCATGGGCGCGCACGCGCTATGCCAGCATATTGGACCGCACCGTGATGCACGGCAAAGCGCTGATAGCCGCAGCCGTCGTGTTGGTCGCGTTCAGCGGATACGGCGCAACGCGGCTGGGTTCGGAATTCATACCCAATCTCGATGAAGGCGACATAGCGATGCACGCCTTACGTATTCCCGGCACCAGCCTCGGCCAAGCCGTGCAGATGCAGGAATCGCTTGAAAAACGGATTAGCCAGTTTCCCGAAGTCGAACGGGTGTTTGCCAAAATCGGGACGGCAGATGTTGCAACCGACCCGGTGCCGCCATCGGTTGCAGATAATTTTATCATGCTCAAAGACCGAAGCGAATGGCCCGATCCACGCAAGCCGCGGACCCAGCTTGTCGATGAATTGAACGCAGCGGTGCAGCAGATACCGGGCAATAATTACGAGTTTACGCAGCCCGTCCAGATGCGCCTTAACGAGCTGATCGCGGGCGTCCGAGCCGATGTAGCGGTGAAGCTGTTTGGCGAAGGCTTGGACAAATTGCTGGAAACCGGCGGCGAGCTGGAGACGATCCTTGAATCTATACCGGGTGCCGAAGATGTGAAGCTGGAGCAAGTGACCGGTCTGCCGGTGCTATCGGTAACCCCGCGCCGTGCAATGCTGGCTCGCTACGGTATCAATATCGAAGATGTGCAGGATGCGGTCTCAACAGCCACCGGTGGCCGCAATGCGGGCGAGGTGTTTGAAGGCGACCGCCGTTTCGCGGTTGTGGTGCGCTTGCCTGAAGCCACGCGGACCGATCTCGACCAACTGGGCCGCTTGCCAATTTCACGCTCCGGCGAAGGTGGCGGTGCGTTCGTGCCGCTTTCAGAGTTGGCCGACATCGGCCTGTCGGTCGGACCCAACCAGATCAGCCGCGAAAATGGCAAGCGCCGTGCGGTTATCACCGCCAATGTGCGTGGCCGCGACCTTGGCTCGTTTATTACCGAATTGCGCGCCAAGATCGACAGCGATGTGACTTTGCCCGAGGGTTATTATGTCCAATATGGTGGCACGTTCGAGCAGCTTCAATCGGCGGCAACGCGGCTCCAAATCGTGGTGCCTTTGGCGCTGGTGCTGATTTTCGGATTGCTGTTCATGCTGTTCAAATCGGCGCGCGACGCAGCAATCGTGTTCTCCGGCGTGCCGCTGGCATTGACCGGCGGGGTCATTGCACTGGCGTTGCGCGACATCCCGATGTCGATATCGGCAGGTATCGGCTTTATCGCATTGTCAGGCGTCGCCGTTTTGAACGGCGTCGTAATGCTGTCATTCATCAAGGATCTGCGAGAGCGTGGCATGGCGCTCGACGAAGCTATTCGCGAAGGCGCGCTGACCCGTTTGCGTCCGGTATTGATGACCGCCTTGGTCGCCTCATTGGGCTTCGTCCCGATGGCGCTCAATGTGGGTGCAGGGTCGGAAGTCCAGCGTCCGCTGGCAACCGTTGTGATCGGCGGAATTATCTCCTCGACGATCCTGACACTTATCGTTTTGCCCGCACTTTACCGTCTTATTCATGGCAAGAAGGAGCTAACCTCCGATATGCCGCAAGTTCAACCATCAACTTAAGCAGAAACCCATGACACTTAATCTATCAAAGCGGTCAGTAACCGCGTTGCTGACCACCTTGTTATGCTTGGCCTTTGCCACAACGGCTTACGCACACGGTGTGGCCGAAGGCGACCAAGGCTATATCGAACAGACCAGCGGTCCGCAGATTATGGCGTTCCTCTATCTGGGCGCAAAACATATGGTCACCGGATATGACCATTTGCTGTTCCTGTTCGGGGTCATTTTCTTTCTCTTCCGTGCGAAGGATATCGCTACCTATGTGACCTTGTTCGCGGTTGGCCACAGCACGACTTTGCTCGCCGGTGTGTGGTTCGGAACCAATGTCAGCTCTTATGCTGTCGACGCGATCATCGGGTTATCGGTGGTTTATAAGGCTCTCGATAATCTGGGTGCCTATCAGCGTTGGTTCGGGTTTCAGCCTAATACCAAGGCAGCGGTGCTGATCTTTGGTTTCTTCCACGGCTTTGGCCTTGCCACCAAATTACAGGAATTTTCGCTGTCGCCAGACGGCCTTCTCACCAATTTGATCGCGTTCAATGTCGGTGTTGAAATCGGCCAGTTGCTCGCGCTTGGCGCGATTCTGATTGCGATGGGATATTGGCGGCGCACCGCCAGCTTTGGCCGCCTGGCCTTTGCAGCGAACGTGGCTCTGATGATGGCAGGCTTTGTGCTGTTTGGCTATCAACTCACCGGATATTTTGCGGCGTAATTTGCTGCTCGAAAGGACTGACATGACGAATTTTGAAACTCCCAATCGCTCTGAATTGCCGACGACTGCGCAGCTTAACCGAGCCACAGGTCTCGCGGCTCTAATTGCCGGAGCCATATTGGTAACGACGGTGCTGCCTGCTGAATATGGTATTGATCCGACCGGTATCGGCAAGGCGCTCGGTCTCAAGGAAATGGGCGATGTGAAAGCGTCCGCGCAAGGGGAGGAGCAAGCACCCGCAGCAACCACAGCCGTGACTGCACCTGTCGCCACGGCAACGACATCATCATCCGGCGTTCAGACCGGCGAGGTTACGCTTACGCTTCAGCCTGGTGAAGGTCGAGAAGTTAAGGCGACCATGAAGGCAGGCGAAGAATTCGACTTTTCGTGGTCCACCAATGGGGGCGCCGTCAACTATGACCAGCATGGCGAAGTGGCAGGCGCCGCTAGCAACGAATTCACCAGCTACGAAAAAGGCACAAAAACATCGTCATCAGGCAAATTTCGAGCGCCCTTTGACGGCACGCATGGCTGGTATTGGCGCAACCGTACCGGCAGCCCGGCTACAATCAGGGTGAAGGCAACCGGGCAGTTCGAAAAGTTTGAATTGAAAGAATAATGGCCAATCCGGCCAACCAAATTTTGGAGACATTCAATGCGTTATATTTTACTTTCAGCAGCCATTCTCGCAACACTTGCTAGTCCAGCATTTGCTCATCCCGAACATGAAGAAATGCCGCGCCCCGCAGTGCGTAAGCCGATGGCCGAAGTCGCCAAAAGCGAAGTGATCAAACTGGTGACGCAAGCCAAGCTCCCAGCAAGTTGGAGTTCGGCAAAGGCCATAAAAACCGAAACCAAGATCATAAAAGGTGCGCAACGCTGGGTTGTCACATTCCAGAACCTCGCGATAAAGTCTGCGTCGAAACGCACACTTTATGTCGTACTTGCGCAAAATGGCGACTTCGTTTCGGCGGATCACGGCCTGCGGTGAGGGCTGCGGCACGGAGTTCAACCTAACGAGGACGTCCATCGCGCTGCAACACCTGTTCCTGCGTAATGTCGCACACCCTTGGGGTCCGCTCAGCAGCTACTAATAGCTGCCATTGTTGCCTAGCCAGCCTGCAAATAATTACGGGTTTTGTTCATGGGTATAAGCTTGGAGTGCACCGGATGGCGTGGCTGTTCCTGTCGCTTAGCGGTTCCATGATCGACTCCATTGGAGGCCTGTCCACAACGATCATTAGCGTATCGGTAAGCCTTTGAGTGCTGACGGGCTTTGTCATGTGGCAACGCCAGCAGCGTCATCGCTCCGGATCTTTACCGGGATACGCAAAAACCTTACACCATTGGCCTCGGCTTCCGGAAAATTACCTGCACGAATGTTCACCTGAATTGAGGGCAACAGCAGCTTGGGCGCCGAGAGTGTTGCGTCGCGCGCCTCGCGCATTGCGACAAATTCATCCTCGCTAATGCTCTCGTTGACATGAACGCTGGTGCGGCGCTGCTCGCCGACGGTAGTCTCCCAAGCGAATTTATCGCGGCCCGGCGCTTTGTAATCGTGGCACAGGAATAGCCGGGTGTCATCGGGCAGGCTGAGCACCCGACGGATCGAGCGATAGAGTTGGCGGGCATCCCCACCGGGGAAGTCGGCGCGCGCTGTGCCATAGTCTGGCATGAACAGTGTATCGCCGACAAATGCGGCGTTGCCGATAAGATAGGCGACGTCTGCCGGGGTATGGCCAGGGACATGCATGACCTCGACCTGTAGCTCGCCAATCGCGAAGCGCTCGCCATCGCGGAACAGCCGGTCGAAGTCCGACCCGTCAGTCTTCAAGTCGGTGAAGGCGAACACCGGGCGGAAGATCTTCTGCACATCGCGGATATGCTCGCCGATGCCGATTGCAGCCCCGGTCTTTGCTTTGAAGAAGGGCGCGGCGGACAGATGATCGGCATGGGCATGCGTTTCCAGCACCATGACGATCCGCCAGCCATGATCGGCGGCGAAGGCAAGAATACGCTCAGCCGAGTGCGCGTCGGCTTCGCCACTCGCCAGATCGAAATCCAGCACCGGGTCTATGACTGCGGCATCGCGCGTTCCGGGATCGGCGACGAGATAGCTGATGGTGTTAGTTGGCTCATCGAAGAAGGCTTCGATGATCGGCTGGTTGGACATTGTGTGGTTCCTTTAAGGCGCTTGACATTATATGAGAACTATCTAAATAAGCAATAACTAATATACATGGACCCTGCGATGCTCAAACCTCCGATGGACTTGAACACATTTGAAACCAAAGCGGGCGACGTCTCCACGCTGCTCAAGGCGATGGCCAACACGCGTCGTCTCATGGTTTTGTGCAAGCTGGTCGAGCATGGCGAAATGACCGTGGGCGACTTGGCGCGCGAGGTCGCACTATCGCAATCGGCGCTTTCGCAACATCTGGCGAAGATGCGCGACGAAGGCCTCGTTGCCTTCCGCCGCGAGAGCCAGACGCTTTGGTACCGGATCGCCGATCCTCGGACCGAAACCCTGCTGGCCACACTTTACCAGCTTTACTGCAAGGATTGACCGATGACCCTGACTGCTGTTGAACCCGAAGAAGCTGAGCGCTTGATTGCATTGGGCGCGAAACTTATCGACATCCGCGACGCCGACGAACATGCGCGCGAGCGGATTGCTGGTGCAGCCCACCAGCCCCTAGCGCGGATCGAACAATTGGCAGCCCATTCTGGCCCAATGATTTTCCACTGCCGCACAGGCATGCGCACACAAAACAATACTGACCGGCTTGCAGCGGCTGGCGGCGATTCATCCTGCTACGTTCTTGCAGGCGGAATAGACTCATGGCGTTCCTCTGGTCGCCCGACGCTTGTCGACAAAAGCCAGCCGCTGGAAATCATGCGCCAGGTGCAATTGGTCGCGGGCGGGTTGGTTTTGCTCGGGGTGGGCCTCGGCTTTCTCGTCTCGCCTTTCCTGTTCGGCGTATCGGCTTTTGTTGGCGCGGGCTTAATGATGGCGGGCGCGACCGGATGGTGCGGGATGGCGACGCTATTGCGGCACCTTCCCTGGAACCGTTCGGTGTCATCGGCCTGAGTTTGCGATGACAGCGATTGAAGCCTTGTTTGCCGCACTGTCGGGCGGCATGGTCGGCATCGTTCTTGGACTGGTGGGCGGCGGCGGATCGATTCTGGCAGTGCCTTTGCTGGTATATCTGGTGGGGGTGACCAACCCGCATGTCGCAATCGGCACGAGCGCGCTGTCGGTCGCGGCCAGCGCCGCTGCAGCGCTGATCGGCCATGCCCGCGCCGGAACCGTCAAATGGCGTTGCGCCCTGATGTTCGCCGGCGCAGGCAGTGTGGGCGCAATCGGCGGCTCGTCCCTCGGCAAGGCAATCGACGGACAACGTCTGTTATTCCTGTTCGCCATCGTCATGATTGTCGTCGGCTTTACGATGCTTCGGAATCGCGGCGACCCCGGTAATCCGGACGTTGTCTGCACCCGAACCAATGCGCCCAAGGTGGTCGGCTTCGGCTTGGGCAGCGGAGCCTTTTCGGGCTTCTTCGGTATTGGCGGCGGGTTTCTAATCGTGCCGGGGCTTGTTGCCGCGACCGGCATGCCGATGCTCAATGCAATCGGCTCCTCGCTGGTTGCGGTGACCATGTTCGGTCTGACAACCGCTGTGAGCTACGCCGTCTCTGGCCTGATCGACTGGCCGCTGGCAGCGGTATTCGTCGGCGGCGGGATCATCGGTAGCCTAATTGGCGGTGCGGCCTCACGGCTGCTCGCACAGAACACTGCCACGCTGAAGACGGTGTTTGCCGTCGTGATCTTTGTCGTGGCCGCATACATGCTCTGGCAAAGTGGCCGGACTTTTTGGGAGGGACTATGACTAAACTTATGCAAATCGAAACTTGGCTGGCACCCGCCGAGAAGCTCCGCGCGTGGTTCGACCCGGTCTTTCGCGTCGCAACCAGCTTGATTTTCATTGTCGGCGGAATCGGACATTTTGGGGAGCATGATTATATGCTTGAGCGGATGGCAGAATCGCCTTGGCACGATGTGATCAATAGGATCGGCGACCCGTCTTGGCTGCTCTGGCTCAGCGGCATCGTTTTCGTAATCTTCGGGTTCTCCCTCGCGCTCGGATTTCTGACCCGCATCTCGGCGCTGCTCATTCTTGTGACGCTCATTCCGGTCACCATAGCCGTCCACGTCGCGCCGGGCCATATGGGGCCGTTTCTCAAGAATATCGCGATCATGGGGGCGTTGCTGCATTTCTATGCCAATGGGCCGGGGCGCTTTGCGATAGATCGCCGGAGTTAGGATTTATCCTGAGGCCACAGACATCTAGCAATCGAATGCTTCAACTGGCAGATCGAGATCATGGACGCGCAGCCTTCCGTGCGGCCTCAGCGCTTCGATAATTTTGCATTCGGCAACAGCGTCGTGACTGAATGGGCTGGACACGCAGCTTATCTCCGAACGCAACGTTTTGAGGTCGCGGACCGTGCTGTCGATTTCCGTAATGTAAACTATCTCGTCGGTACCGCGATGTATGCTACGCCGCTCATTGCGGTGGTCGCGTTGCAGCTCGCAGCAACACGCTTTCACCCGACGCTCTATCGGGCGACGGTTATCGCTTCGACTATGGCGGGGACGACGATGGCGGATTTTGCGATGCGTGTGATGGGGGTCGGCTATTTCAGTGGATCGCTTGTTGCTTGAAGGCGTCCTCGCCACGATGTTCGTCTGGCACCGTGCGGAGGGGACGATATCGGTCAACGCCGTGCATGAGCCGCGCGCCGAAGCCTATTATTGGGCGACAATCACAACTTCCGGGCTCGACGCCGCCCCGAGCGACTGGATTGCCGATGGGCCGCTCGGTTAGCTGGGTTAGGCGGTGATCTTCGGCAGTATTCTCGCTTTGCTTGCATTCGCCTATTACCGCACCAGCATTAGTCGCGTTGGCCTATTCTCAGTGGCCTTCATAACGACCCGCCCGCGCTCGGCGCGGTCGCCGACGATTTCCTCGACAAGCCGGTCGCATGGCGGTTTCGAACTTAGCCCCGCGGGGGCGTTCATCACGCTCGGGATTGTCATCCTCACCCTGATACTTGCTTTGCCGCAACGTGCGGCGGCAATTGAAAAGCATGAGACTGATCTTGGCAGAGATGAGGAAAATCCACGCACGCGAAATGCAGAATCTGAATGAAATTCGCCAATTTTGATACAGTGGGTGATTTTGTGTCAGCGGGTTAACCCAAAATCGGGCGCAAAAGCCAAATTGGCCCAGATATCTAACACATGTTTTGACACACGAGCCTGACCGCAACACGCATTCGCGTTCGATACCTCGCGGTCGTCCACTCGCGTAACCCTGCGCGGCTTGTTCGGCAGCAGCGAGTCAATCACGCGCCATTCAAATTCGGTTAAATCGTAGCGGCTTGTCACTATGCTCCCTTTTGGGAGCGTTGAATCAAAATGATACCGCCTTCGGAATCCTGATTATGCATTCACGGCCTAAAATTGCCATGATCGCCGGCAGCGACAATTTGTAAGCGTCCAATATACTGGAAATAAATAATAAAGCCATCGGCCCTGCTGGACCCGAACCAGCGACTGGCCGAACAATAAGCTCTCACACAGTCGCTAGCGGATATGACGCACTGGTTGCCCATCCGGTTTGCTTACGTACCGAACAAATTGCGTATTTCCTTATTACTAATATTAGAATATCGAATACATGCGTTAAAAAAGCCAATCCGATTGCTGCGCCGGTGCATTGCCTGACATACGCACGGCAAATGTGCGTTACTTGGATGGGTTGTATGAAGACGACGGCGCAAGCGGTAGTAATTGGGGGCGGTGTCGTTGGCGTTAGCACGCTGTATCATCTAGCAAAAATGGGATGGAACGATGTCGCTTTACTTGAAAGAAAAGAACTGACGTCGGGTTCTACGTGGCATGCTGCGGGCCTGTTGCCGCTATTCAACCTCAGTTATTCCGTTGGGAAGCTGCATCAATATTCGGTCGGTTTGTATCCGACGCTTGAAGCAGAAACCGGGCTTCATGCTGGTTTTTCGCAAGTGAGTAACATTCGGCTAGCAACAACCAAAGACCGGATGGATGAATATCATTATTATGCCGGGGTTGCGCGGACGATTGGTGTCGACGTCAACTTCCTCACGCCCGATCAGGTCAAGGAAATATGGCCGCTTGCCAATATGGACGGCGTGATCGGCGCGATCCAGCATCCTGATGATGGCTATATCCAGCCCGCTGACCTGACGCAGGCGCTGGCCAAAGGTGCGCGACAAAATGGCGCGACGATTTATCGCAACACGACCGTCACCGCGATCGCGCAGCAACCGAACGGCGAATGGCTCGTTTCAACGGACCAAGGCGATATCACCTGTGAACATGTGATTTCCTGCTCAGGCAATTTTGCTCGGCAAACAGGTGCGATGGTGGGCCTTGATATCCCGGTGATCCCGGTCGAGCATCAATATAT
>JANONL010000287.1:0-2954 GCA_031420815.1 Sphingomonadales bacterium
TTGAAGATCGGGGATAGAATTGCGTCGCATGACGGGCTTTAGCGCCATATCGATCCTCCAGTGGCGATTCGCCATTAATATCTGGCCGGTATATTTTTCCAACAACGCCGATAGCGCCTTATAGGCTTTTGCTTCAGACGCACTCATGACGCCTTGGCCACGCGGGCGAGTAATTCGGTCATTTGGGTAGGCGCCAGGATGGCGGTCGCCAGACCTTCACGGGCAATTGCACCAGGCATTCCCCACACGACAGACGTATCGACATCTTGAACAAAAACGTTCGCTTTGTGGGTATTAAGTTTGCGTGCACCGAGAACGCCGTCATTGCCCATGCCACTCAAAACAATTGCCATTCCATTAATACCGTACACATCGGCCACCGATTCAAACATCGCGTCTACCGACGGACAATAACGGCTTGCTGAATAATGCAGCAAATGGTCGATAACGACCTTATTGCGCAGTTTGCTGCAAACAAGATGGGCGTTGCCCGGTGCCAGATAAATATGGTTGGGCTGGACGATTTCGCCAGCTTCTGCGACCTTGACTGTCCTGTCCGTAAAGCTTGCCAGTTGCCGCGCGAAGAAGGCCATAAAGGCTTCGGGCAAATGTTGGGTGATAAACAACGGGCAATCGAGCGCTGGATTGAGATTGCGAACAATTTCATAGATGGCAGGTATGCCGCCGGTTGACGACCCGATGGCTATGCAATGTGGGCGAGTGATCGCTCTTTTAGTGAGCGCCATACTGATCGACTTGTCGACGTCTTTACGATCTTTTGCCGCCCTTCCAAGTCTGACCACTTTGTCAATCAGCACCTCGGAAAAGCGTCCGGAGAAACCGGACCTGCCGGGTTTCGCCAAAGTATCGCATGCACCTAAAGACAACGCTTGAATCGCAGCCGAACCATTTTCTTCCGCAAACGCCGATACCACCAATATCCGCGCGCCCGCCGCCTTGGCCTGAATATCCGGCAGTGCGTCAAGACCCGACCGCTTGGGCATTTCGATGTCGAGCAGAATTATATCGACCTTTACGTCGTCCAGATATGCCAGCGCAGCCTCACTGTCCCCAGCCTCGCAAACAATTTCTATCTGGTCGTGGTTACCAAGTACCCGCGCAAATATCGACCGCGCGACAACGCTGTCGTCGACCAGCATGACGCGGATCGGCTTAAGCGACATTCGCAGCGTAGTTTCAACAAATGGATGAACGGCGGTCATCGCTGGCAACAACGCTTAAATACAGCCGACTATTTGTAGCTTCGCCTGAAGGGTTTCCCGGTCAAAGGGCTTCATGACATATTCGTCGGCACCCGCATCGATAGCCGCCTGAATGTGGGCTGCGCCATTTTCCGTCGTGCAGAAAATTACTTTGGCCGAAGGTGACGACATCGTTGAACGGTAAGCGCGCAGAAAATCCATTCCGCTCATAATTGGCATGTTCCAGTCTAGGAGAATGACATCCGGCGTTTCGTTAGTGCAGTGCTCCATTGCCTCTTTGCCATCCGCAGCCTCGGTCACCGTAAACTGCATAGTTTCAAGGATATGCCGGGCAACCTTGCGGATCACTTTACTGTCGTCGACAATCAAACAGGATTTCATTGCGCTATACTTTCGTTCTGGTCGACTTCCACTTTAATGACGTCCTGTTATCGACATGTTAATGGCGGGCGGTCTCGCTGAAGAAAAGTCCGTTCGGCAAATTAAGCCGCGAGCGCTTCCTGTCCGTCGACTAACCTGGCGGGATCAAGGATCATTACCAGTTCCCCGTCTACCGAAGCGGTAGCCGTCACCAGCGCCGTCCACATCTTTGGTGGTTTGATATTGGCTTCGATCTGATGATCGCCGATTGAAACGACGTCTTCCACAGCATCAACCAGCAAGCCAAAATGATGCCCGCCGATTTCGGCTACAACTGCCAGTGCACCTTTGCATGCCGGTTGAGCTATTCCGGTCACAACATATTGGCTATCGATTAGCGTCAACACACGGCTACGAAGCGCAAACAAGCCGGCAATGGCAGGGTCGCTTTTAGGCACGGGAATGATTTCCTGTACGTTGACCAGCGACTCGATATGGTCGCTGTCAATTGCCACACGCGCTCCGCTGATATGGGCGATAAGGTAAAGCGATGACATATCAGGCCCCTCCTGCCAATTTGGCTTCAATCGCGGAAATCAAACCTACACGGTCATACCGGTAAATGCTTGGGCCAACATCGTGCGAGACATGGCTGGTGTCGCGCAACCTTAGCACACGGGGGTCGCTAGTGGCCTCCACCAGTTTCTCATTATCGCGGCTCAGAACAATTGCCGCTCTATGCCGATCATCGCTTTCAAAGCTGACCTGATATCCCGATGCCGAGAGTAACGGGGCTAATATCCGGCGTTCCCAATGGGCATCATCTGTACAATCGATGAAGCACAAAGGCGCGTTGGCTCCTGAATGGAGATGGCCTTCGACGGCTTCGAAATAGCGGAAGACGTTGATGAGTTCGACGACGTCGCCAAACGCGTTGACCACGCCCTCGTGCAATTCGGGGTGTGCGCTGGGGACAACTTCTCCGTCGAGCGTGAAGATATCGAGCACATCCTCAACCGCCAGATATTTGCTGGTCTGCCCATCGGTCAGCTTTAGGAGCTTTACGAAGCCCTCTGCGGGAACTGCATCGAGTTCACACACATCCAACAATCTGTCGTCCAATGTTGCACGCATCTTCCCGCCGACATATTTGATTTGTGACGCGTCGACATCTTCCATCCGGTCGATAACCGAAAGCCGGATCGCGCGCTTTATGCCGTCAGAACCAATGAACAACAGAGCAGAAGGTCGGTTTGCCTTGCCACCATATTGGGCCGCCGGGTTTGACTGGGACACGTCATATTCGGTCAAACCAACCCCAATGGCATTGGCCAACCCGCTGGCATCGAGCAGCAGCATCGGTCGCCCATT
>JANONL010000288.1:0-5049 GCA_031420815.1 Sphingomonadales bacterium
TTCCTTTGCGATGATGCTGGCGGCAGAGATGCAGGGATGGATGGCATCGCCGCCAATTACTGCCTGCGCGCTGAAGCGCCAACGCGGCAACCGGTTGCCATCGACCATGACAAGCGCGGGTTCCAAACCCAATGCCTCGACAGCGCGGGTCATTGCCAGCATCGTCGCCTGCAATATGTTGATGGCGTCGATTTCCTCAACCGAGGCAAGGCCAACCGCCCAACGGCATTTTGCCTTTATCTCGGCCTCCAGAACGGCACGGCGTTTGGCGCTCAATTTCTTGCTGTCATCAAGTCCAGCGATGCCATCGGCACAAAGGACAACCGCTGCGGCGACCACAGGACCGGCCAAGGGACCCCTGCCCGCTTCATCGACGCCGACGATCATACCCACCGCCACAAGTTCGAAACTTCGGTCGTATCGTCCCAGCGGATAGTCTCATCGACGCATTCGCGCATCCGGACAAAAATCACATGATCCCTAACCCGTTCAAATGCGGCGTCGCGCGTCGCTTGGTCTGGCCAGCGCGCCAAGGCGCTAAACTGGCCATCTTGGCTGCGAAACAGCGCGGAGCCGAGGGAGCCCTCGTCAAGCAGCAGCGCAGTTCCCTCGTTCCAAATTTGAACGAATTCATCTTCGCGACCGGGCTGTATTGTCCACTGGAAAAACGTAGCAAACATCAGCGCGCAATTCGCCAAGGCGGGTACCGACGGTTGTCACTCGAATGATAGAGACAGACTATATTGCCATGCGGATCACGCAGCCGCGCCTCGCGCCACAGCCATTCTTCGTCGCGCGGCAATTGATCGAACTTCAATCCTTGCGCGCGCAATGTGCTAACCCAGGCATCGAGGCGGGCGCTTTCAAAATAAACCACTGTTTCATTCGCGGGCTGATCGCTCGCATGGATTGAAAACGTTGCGCCGTTAGCAGCTTCAAATCGTGCATAGCCATTGTCGGGACTATCAACAATTTGTTGTAAGCCCAACTTTCGGTAAAAATCAATTGAAGCGACATAATTTCGTGCACCCACCGTCACCTGATTAAAGGATGGGCCGGGAAGAAGTTCATCTTCATCCCAAAAGTCGTGGACGCCCTGATGTCCCAATGGCCCATGTCCATGCCCAAATCCCGGCGCTTCCAATATCGCCAGCCGAACGAAACGGACACCGTCGACAAATGCATCACCCGCAGTATAGCCCTGCCCCATGCGACAGGCCATCGCGCTGGCCAGCGTGCATCCGGTGCCATGAGTATCGACGGTGTCGAACCGCTTTCCTTCAAGTTCGCGCACCAATCCAGCAGGCGACCAAAGCTGATCCAAAATGCGTGGACCTTCTTCATGCCCGCCCTTTTCAAGTACATGACAGCCGTGGCGCAAAATGGCATCGCGTCCCCCCAGCACCTCCATTTCTGGGATATTGGGAGTGGTCACCGATGCAATCGACATCAGGCGACCGAACGCTTTGATAGTATCGGCATCGGCAAGCACTGACCCGCTGGTTGCAACCATGACCGGATCGAAAACAATCGGCACTGTCAAACGCTCAAGGTAATCCGCAACCGCATTGGCAGTCTCAGCACTGCCAATCATGCCGATCTTCACCGCATCAACGCCGATATCGGTGACTACAGCGTCAATCTGAGCAATCACCATTTCGGTCGGGATGAGATGCACCCCATCAACGCCTAGCGTATTCTGCGCAGTGATCGCGGTGACCGCCGTCATCGCGTAACCGCCCAGCATCGTAACGGTCTTGATGTCAGCCTGAATCCCCGCTCCGCCGCCGCTGTCGGAACCGGCAATGATGAGTATGCGCGCAGTTTTGCCTTCAATCATCAAGCAGCAGCGGCCCTGACCGCGTCGCAGATGGCATCAACCAGCCGCTCGACTTTCGCGGCATCATCGCCTTCTGCCATCACGCGAATGACCGGCTCGGTACCCGATGGCCTAATGACCAAACGTCCATTGCCAGCCAGCTCCTTTTCAGCCTCCGCAATCACAGCCTGCACCTTCACATCGTCCAACGGCTTTCCGCCTGAAAACCGTACATTCTTCAAGAGCTGCGGCACCGGATCGAACAGGTGCAAAACCTCGCTCGCGGGCTTGCCGGTCTCGACTAGCTGCGCCAATACCTGAAGCGCAGCAATCGTGCCGTCGCCGGTGGTCGCATGGTCGAGCAGGATCATATGCCCGGATTGCTCGCCACCGACATTGATGCCGTAGTTGCGCATTTCTTCGAGGACGTATCGGTCGCCAACCTTCGCGCGGACGAGTTTCAGTTGCTGGCTTTCGAGATAACGTTCCAACCCTAAGTTCGACATCACCGTTGCGACGATCCCGTCGCCGGTCAACTTACCCGCACGGCTCATCGCGGTCCCTAGCAGCGCCATGATTTGGTCACCGTCAACAATGCGGCCCTTTTCATCGACCACAATCAGCCGGTCGGCATCCCCGTCAAGCGCAATCCCGATATGCGCGCCTGCTGCAACCACCGTTTCCTGCAACGTCGCAACATGGGTTGAGCCAACCTTGTCGTTGATGTTCTTGCCATTTGGAGCAACGCCAATCGTGGTGACTTTGGCGCCAAGTTCCCAGATTGCCGCAGGGGCAACCTGATATGCCGCCCCGTGGGCGCAATCGAGCACGATATGCAAACCGTCAAAACGGATGTGTTCGGGCAACGACGCCTTGACCGCATGAATATAGCGCCCGCGGGCATCCTCAATCCGCCGGGCGCGACCGATATCGGTAGCATCCGCCAGCTTGATGTCCTGCCCAAGCAGCGCTTCGATAGCCAATTCGTCGGCGTCGGATAGCTTGAAACCATCAGGGCCAAACAGCTTTATGCCATTGTCCTCATAGGGGTTATGGCTGGCCGAAATCATCACCCCCAGATCGGCGCGCATCGACCGCGTGAGCAAAGCCACCGCCGGTGTCGGGATCGGCCCAAACTGCACAACATCCATACCGACGCTGGTGAAGCCGGCGACTAGCGCGCTTTCCATCATATAACCCGAAAGCCGAGTGTCCTTGCCAATAACAACGCGGTGCTTGTGGTCGCCGCGCAGGAAATGCGTGCCCGCCGCCTGACCGACCTTCATCGCGACCTCAGGTGTCATCGCTCCCTTGTTCGTTCGCCCCCTGATCCCGTCAGTCCCGAAAAATTTGCGGCTCATGCGTTCTTCCCTGCGCTGTGTTGGCGTTGCCCTAAACCATAGCGCGCAATGAGGCCAAGCGGCAATTGCAGGAAGTAGCGGCAATTTACCTTGCCAGCCATTTTGCGCGCTGTAACGTTCGCAATGTCACGATTTAGGGAGAACCACTTTGAACAGAGCGACTATCATCTTCGTCAGTCTGGTGGCCGGTTTGGTATTGGGTATGTTTGCAACGGGGGCGCCCTCTTTTTTCAAAGAAGCCGCCGACGTCATCGGTACTGTCTGGCTCAATGGCCTGAGGATGACCGTGGTTCCTTTGGTCGTGTCGCTGTTGATAGTAGGCATCGTGCAAACCGCACAGGCTGCACGCGCGGGAAAGATTGCTACGCGGGGCGTCATTATGATGATCGCGCTGCTATGGACGTCGTCTATTATCGCTGCGATTATGATTCCGACGCTGACCGGCATTTTTCCGATGCCCGGCGAAGCCGCCGCCGCGCTCACCAAGGCGTTGGGCGTCACTCCGCCGCCCGAAAGCGTACCACCGTTCAGCGAATTTCTGCGCGCGATTGTACCGACCAATCCGATAAACGCGGCGGCTAACGACGCAATCTTGCCACTCATCATCTTCACGTTGGCGTTTGCCTTTGCAGTTGTTCGCTTACCTGACGAAAAGCGGCGCAGCATATTATCCCTGTTCGAGGGCGTGGCAGATGCAATGGTCATGATTGTCGGCTGGGTTTTGTTCCTCGCGCCAATCGGGGTTTTTGCACTTGCGTTCAGCCTTGGAATAACAGCCGGTGCAGCAGCGTTCGGCGCGCTTGCACATTATGTCATTATATTGGTCGCGGTCGGCGCGATTATCTGGGTGTTGAGTTTCCTGATCGTAGCGGTCGGCGCTGGCAGAGGTCCGATAACCTTCTTTCGCGCGGCAATTCCGGCACAGGCCGTTGCGATTTCGACGCAAAGCTCATTGGCATCGCTTCCCGCCATGTTGAAAGGCCTCGATCAACTGGGTGTGCGAACTCGCAATTCCGAAATCATTCTGCCGATAGCTGTGGCGTTGTTCCGCGCAACAGGTCCTGCAATGAATTTGGGCGTGGCGCTTTATATCGCCCATTGGTTGGGCATCGAGCTTAGCGCCGGGCAGATTGCGCTGGGCATCGCTGCCGGTGCGATCACCACCATGGGCGCGGTGTCGCTTCCCGGTTCGATCAGCTTCATAAGCTCGATTGCGCCGATTTGTCTGGCAATGGGCGTACCGGTGGAACCGCTCGGCCTGTTGGTCGCGATTGAGACTTTCCCCGATATCATGCGAACATTAGGCAATGTCACAATGGACATGGCGGTAACCGCAACCGTGGACAAGCATACCGGCGAACAAGGTCAAACCATTTGAAAGGCAGCAACATGAAATATCGCAATCTGGGGCACGGCCTTAAAGTTTCAGCCATCGGAGTCGGCTGCATGCCGATGATAGCCGGCGGCAATATCGTTTACGGCGAAGATGCTGATCCCGATGAGGCGATAAAGGCCATTCATCGCGCGATCGATTTGGGCATGACCTTTTTTGATACCGCGCAGATTTATGGGCCGTTCTCGAACGAGGAACTGCTCGGTAAAGCAATCAAGGGGAAACGCGACAAACTCGTAATTGCAACGAAATTCGGTTTCCGCTTTGACGGCAGCAAAATTATCGGTGTTGATGGTAGCCCGGCCAACGCCAAAGCGGCAGTCGAAGGTTCGCTGAAACGCCTTGGCATCGACTGCATCGACTTGTTTTACCAACACCGCATGGACCCCGATATACCGGTCGAGGATACGGTAGGCGCACTCGCCGACCTTGTTACGGACGGCAAGATCAAGCATATCGGTTTGTCCGAAGCGGGT
>JANONL010000289.1:0-3895 GCA_031420815.1 Sphingomonadales bacterium
CGCGCTTGCCATTGGCGAAGGCATGAACCTCGTCGATAATCACCCGCTTCAGCGTCGAAAACAGCAACACGCTGTCTTCATGACTGAGCAGCAGCGACAAGGATTCAGGCGTAGTCAGCAAGATATGCGGCGGCTTAACCCGCTGGCGTGTCTTGCGGTCTGAAGGCGTATCGCCGGTCCGCGTTTCGATGCGGATGGGGAGGTCCATTTCCTCGACCGGCATGAGCAAGTTGCGCCGCACATCGACCGCGAGCGCCTTTAACGGCGAGATATAGAGTGTGTGGAGGCCAACTTGCTTGGCTAGTGTGTTCCCCAGCGAAGGCTGGGGTCCAGCACCAAAAAAGAAATCATTTGATGAGGTCTGGGCCCCGGCCTTCGCCGGGGAACACGTCTCGTCAATCAACTCACTCAAAGTCGGCAAAAACCCAGCAAGCGTCTTGCCAGCACCCGTCGCCGCCACCAGCAAAGCATGCCGCCCCTCGGCCGCCGCATCGAGCATTTCGAGCTGATGTCGCCGGGGCCGCCAGCCGCGCGCCTTGAACCAGTCGGTGATAATAAGCGGAAGGGCGGTCACACGCGCTTAATGCCCTGCCTGCTCTCCGCGCTCTAGCCCTGATGCCGCTAGCTGCGCGTCAATCTGCGCCATCAGCCGCTCCAGCCCTTCCTCGCTCGACGCTTCGGCCCGCGCGACCAGCACATCTTGCGTGTTTGACGCACGCAGCAACCACCAGCCGTCGGCGGTATTAACCCGCGCGCCGTCGGTGTTGTTTACGTCGGCTCCGTCCGACGACAGCCGCGCGAGCACTTCGTCGATCACCGCGAACTTGTGGGCTTCATCGACCTGAAAGCGCATTTCGGGCGTGTTGATCATTTCGGGCATTTCGCCGCGCAGTTCGGTGACGCTCTTGCCTAGCTTAGCCGAAGCGGCAATCAAACGGACGGCGGCGTAAATCGCGTCATCGAAGCCGTAATATTGGTGCTTGAAGAAAATATGCCCGCTCATTTCTCCTGCGAGCGGCGAACCGGTTTCCTTCATTTTGGATTTGATCAGGCTGTGCCCCGTTTTCCACATCAGCGGTTTGCCACCGAGCGCGGTAACGCGGTCGAACAAGGCTTGGCTGGCTTTCACATCGGCGATGATCGTCGCGCCCGGCACCTCGGCGAGCACATCCTCGGCGTAGATCTGCAGTAGCTGGTCGCCCCAGATCACGCGGCCTTGTCCGTCAATCGCGCCGATGCGGTCGCCATCGCCGTCGAACGCAAGCCCGAAATCGAGATTGCGCTCCGCAACCAGCTTGCGCAGGTCGGCGAGATTGGTTTCGTCGGTGGGGTCGGGGTGATGGTTGGGAAAATTGCCATCGACTTCGGTAAACAGCAAATGATGCTCGCCGGGGAGCAGCTTGGTCAGCTTCTCGACCACCGGCCCCGCAGCACCGTTACCGGTGTCCCAGCCGATTCGGAAGGCTTTGTCAGGGGCTGCTTCCAGCAACCGCGCGACATATTGGTCGATAATGTCATATTCGGTTGCGGTGCCCTCGCCGGCGGCCCAATCACCCGCTGCTGCCATCTCGCCAATCCGCACGATGTCCGCGCCGAAGAACGGACGGCCCTGCAACACCATTTTGAAACCGTTATAGTTGGCCGGATTGTGGCTTCCGGTTATTTCAATGGCGCCATCGACGTGGTCGAGCGCGGCCTCGGCATAATAGAGCATCGGGGTCGGTCCCATGCCGATGCGGATGACGTCGACGCCGCACTCGGTCAGCCCGCGTACCAGCGCTTCTTCGAGCGCCGGCGAGCTCACCCGGCCGTCATAACCCACCGCCGCCGTCTTGCCACCGGCGCGGATCAGGCAGGTGCCAAAGCTGCGGCCGATGGCATAGGCATCGGCATCGCTCAGCGTTTCGCCGATAATACCGCGAATGTCATATTCGCGCAGGATGGTCGGGTTGAAAATATGGGTCATGGAAGCAGTCCTGCGGATGATTTGGAGGTACGGCGCGTTTACCGCGCTTTTGTGTCTAGGTTATCTAACAAAAGATCGCGCGCTTTGTTCAATTCCGACGCGCGTTCATCGCTGCCGCCGCGGTCGGGATGGTTTTCAGCAATCAGTTGGCGGTGGCGTGCGCGGATACGTTCGGCATTGTCGTGTACCGATGCACCCAAAAGAAATCGCGCCTTGTCGATGGAATATTGGTCGCTTTGTTTGGCGCATGTGCCGAACAACCGCCATGTCAGCCCCCGGTACCAGGTCGCAGCAACAGCAACGGCGCCGATGCCGATCAGGAAGTTACCGCGCACCGCCAGAAAAGCCCCGCCCAACCCGAACAAGATCGGCGGCAGCTGTTCGACGCGCAGGCGACGCGACCACAAAGCCCAGCCGATAACGCCTGCGACCAAAGCCAGAATGATCGGCATCAGACCAGCGTTGCCGCGTGCACATCGGGCAAAGCCAACCCGGTCACCAGTTCGCGTAATTCCTGCCGCGCGACAATATGCGCGGTGGCCAGTTGGCCGAGATGGCCCTTGTCGATCAGCGTCAATCCCGACGGAAATAGCTCGCGGTAAATCACCCGCTCGTTGAGACCCGGAACCGAACGAAAACCCACGCGTTTGGACAGTTCGGCAATCGCGTCGGTCATCCTTTGCTGGTTGCGCGCCTCCATATTGTGCAGGCGGTTCCTGACCACCACCCAGTCGATCGTGACGCCGTCCGATTTGGCGCGTGCCTTGCGCGCTTCCCAGATCAGTTCGGCGTAAAAGCTCAGGCGCTTGACCTTGAAATTTTCGGGATCGACCTGACCGATCAGGTCGAAATCTACAAAGCTGTCGTTGATCGGCGTGACCAGAGTATGCGCGCGCGTTGCGACAAAGCGCGCATATTTGTCGTCGCGGCCCGGCGTGTCGAATATCAGGAAATCGACATCGCACTGCAATTTGTCGACCAACCGCTCAAGCGTTGCTTGCGAATCGTGATCGAACACTTCGAAATGCGGCATCGGCAGGTTGATCCCGCGCCGATTTATCGTGTCGCGCCGGTTCTCGAGATAGCGGTACAACGTCCGTTGCCGCGAATCGAGGTCAATGCACGCGACGCGGCTCCCCCGTGAAGCCAGCGCAATCGCAACATGAACCGCCGTTGTCGATTTCCCCGTGCCGCCTTTTTCATTGGCAAAAACGATATGATGTGCACCCGCCATGCCCGCTTAAGCCCCTGTTCCCGATATTTGCCTTGAAAAGCCAAGGCGACGTCCCGCATAGGCGGTTCTCAGGTGAAGCCAATAACCAAGGCGGTGGGCGCGTGCAAATCATCAATGAGCTTGGCCCGTTGCGGGACAGTATAACAGCGCTGCGCGCGGCTAAGGGCAAAGTTGCGCTGGTGCCAACCATGGGCGCGTTGCACGCCGGTCATATGGCATTGGTCGCAGCGGCTCTCGAAGCGGCGGATGCGGTTGTCGTGTCGATCTTTGTCAACCCGACGCAGTTCGGCCCGAACGAAGACCTCGACGCCTATCCGCGCACGCTCGACCGCGATGCAGAGATGTTGGCGTCGGCGGGCGTTGATCTCGTTTGGGTACCCAGCGCTGCAACCGTTTATCCGCCGGGCTTTGCGACCAGAGTTCATATCGAGGGCCCGAGCACCGGCTATTGCGGCGGCGCGCGGCCGGGGCATTTCGACGGTGTCGCGCTGATCGTGGCAAAATTGTTCAACCAGGTCGAACCTGACCTTGCCGTTTTTGGCGAGAAGGACTTTCAACAGCTCGCGGTCATCCGGCAAATGGCGCGCGATCTGGATTTCGACCTCGAAATTGTCGGCTTGCCGATTGTCCGCGATACCGACGGGTTGGCGCTCTCGTCACGCAATGCATATTTGAGCGCGGACGAACGGAGCGCA